>NZ_JBSFRU010000011.1:0-44082 GCF_053589395.1 Nocardia sp. NPDC003345 | reverse complement strand
GTGCCCTAGTGCTGCGGCCAGAACAGGCACCACACCAGAACCAGCAAGGGGATACCCGCGGCGATTGCCAGACCGATGATCGTCACCGCGTACCGTCTCGATCTGCTTCGGACGGGCCGGATTCGCCCTGATCGACGGCGGGCCAGCGATGACCTCGCGGATAGAACTGCATCGGCGTTGCCAGCGCAGCCAAGTCGGTGATGGCGTGGCGGATCGAGACGACGTGCTCCAACGACGGAACTACCACTGCAACCGCCGCGTGTTCGACCACGATGCCGGCCACGATCAACGCGGACGCGAGCGGGCCGACGTCCAGTCGTACCGTCCACACCAGACGGTAGCCATAACGTTCGGCGACGCGGTGCACATCCGCACCCTTCCCGAAGACATCGGTGCGGATCAGCCCGACGGCCTTTGGAAGTTCTCCCACCTGACACCCCTTGCGCCCGACTCGTCGTGTTGGCAGGCACCCGCCGCCGGAGAGTCGGGGCTCGGTCCGGCGGCGGGGCCGGGAATGAAGCTTTGCAGCGGGACGGTCGCGATTCGTCCCGCTGTGGGACAGTGTGTATATGACCGACTTTCGGCCAGATGACGATCAGTTCGTCGGCCGTCAGGTACGCGCGATTCGCGCTCGGCGCGGTATATCGCAACAGGTACTTGCCGACCGTGCCGGTCTCTCCCGTGGAGCCATAGCGAAGTACGAGAACGGTGAGCGACCTATCGATTCCCGCCGGACTCTCTACGCACTGGCGACAGCGCTCGGCGTACGGGTTACGGACCTAACCGGACATCCACTCGAACAGCTCGACCCATCGGCCGCTGCCTTCCATGCGAGCATCTCCGATATCGAGACGGCCCTGTGGATGGCAGGACATGCCGAGCACGGGACAGAACAGCGCACACTCGGTGAATTGGCGACCGCAGCCGGACAGGTCGGCCGAACACGTCTCGCGTGCGAGTACGCCGAACTCGGGCCGATGCTCGCGCCGCTGATCACGGGGTGCTACCGGCACACCTATGCTGCGGCCGAGTCCGACAGAACGACAGCATGGAACATCCTCGCGTCGGTCTTGTTCGACACCGCGATCGCCTTGCGAGTGCGCGGGTACAGCTCGCTGGCATGGACCGCGGCGCAGGCGGTTGAGCAGGCCGCTCAGAACACCGGAGACACAGCGGGATACGCGGCTGCAGCGTTTGTGCGTAGCCAGGTGCTGTTGTCCCGTCCGGGAACATTGTCTGCTGCACTGAGCTGCGCGGAGTCCTCGGCCGACAGACTGCAGGCAGCGGCCGTGTCTCGAGGCGAACTGGAGACATACGGGATGCTCCACCTGCAGAGCGCGTTGACCGCGGCAGCGCTCGGCAAGGAAACGGGCAGCCATTTCGCCGAGGCGGCAGAAGTTGCCGACCGTCTCACCGATGCTCGGCCGAATACTTCGATAGTGCGTAATTCGACATTCGGTCCGGAGAACGTGGTGTTGTGGCGTATGTCCGCGGCGATGGAACGGCAGGAGCCGGACAAAGCGTTGGAACTGGCAACGCTGCTCGACCCTCATGCGATCAAGACACCCAGCCGCCGGGCTCAATACTTTGTCGAAGTCGGACGCGCGCACGCCTTGCGGCGAAACTACCGAGACGCGCTGTACGCGCTGCTTCGGGCGGAACACATCGGGCCACAGCAGGTGCGCGGTATGGCTCACGTTCGCGAACTGGTCGGGCACATGATGCGCTCGGCACGGCGAGAACTGACCACCGGTGAACTCGGGCAGCTTGCCCGGCGGGTGGGCGTCGTGCCGACGTAGGACCGGCGCTGGGAGGCCCGGCGGCACTGCATATCGCCTGCCGGGCCTGAGACGATGGGCAGATGAACGACCAGGGAAGCGCTGTCCTGTATGCGATCGTCACCGGCTCCCCCGCCGCCCGAGGGATCGGCAAACTGGTCGACATCGCCCAGGCCGACGGGTGGGATGTGTGCGTTGTGGCGTCACCCGACGGCCGCAAGTTCATCGACGTCGACGCACTCGCGGACCAGACAGGTCACGTCGTACGCAGTGAGTACAAGCAGCCGGGTACCCCGGACGTGCTGCCACCGGCCGATGCGATGATCGTCGCTCCGGTCACTTGCAACTCGGTCGCCAAATGGTCCCTCGGCATTTCCGACACGCTCCCGCTGGGCCTGCTGGTCGAAGCGGTCGGCAAGAAGCTTCCTGTTGTGGCCGTACCGTTCTCCAATCAGGCGCAGATGAGTTTCCCGGCGGTTCAGGACGCCATCCGCAAACTCTCGGATTGGGGTGTCACCGTGCTCGACGACGCCTACAGGCTGCACGAACCCGGCGCCGGGGAGACGGAGATACACCGCCTCCCGTGGGCGGCGGCCTGGGCTGCCCTACTTGAACATCCGTGGCTCTCGGCGCCTGACCAAGCACCGCCGCGGACCGCTCTCTGACTCACGCTCCACCTGCGAATCGGCGGATCGAACAGGCCGCCTTTGAGGATCCTGGCGTAACTGCATCTCACCTGAGAACCATGGCGCGGAGAGCCGTCTTGGGGGGTTGTCAGTGCGCTCGCGGTGGTTGTGACCTCGACGGGCGCGGTTGGACGCACGCCGTACGACCCGTGAACCCACCTCACCCCTCCGAAAGTAAAGGCTGGGTATTGCCTGGCCAAAAAATGGTAGTTACTGTCATAAGACATCAACTACCAAATAGGAGAGGCTGTCATGTCGGCCATGCTCTATCGAATCGGGCGATTCAGCTATCGCGCCCGGCGACTCGTACTCCTGCTCTGGGTGGTGCTCCTGACTGTGCTGGGGGTGGGGGCGGCGACGCTCGCCGAGCCTTCCGCCACGTCGTTGAGCCTGCCGGGGACCGAATCCCAGGAAGCGTTCGATCTGCTGGAGGAGCGCTTCTCCGAACTGCCCTTGGACGGCGGAACCGCGCTGATCGTGTTCAGTGCGCAGGACGGTGCGGTGACCGATCCGGAGCCGCGGCGGCGGATCACCGAGGTGGTGCAGGAGGCCGCGGGGGCCGCCGAGGTCGCGGCGGTGCAGGGTCCGTTCGAGAGCGGGCTCATTTCGGAGGACCGGCGGGTCGCGGTCGCCGAGGTGACCTATGCGGTGTCGTTCGAGACCGTGCGTGAGTCGAGCCGCCAGGAACTGATGGATCTGGTGGAACGCAGCGATTCCGCCGGACTGCGCGTCGCGGTGGGCGGGGACGTGATGGAGCTGATGCCCGATGTGAGCAAGGAGCTCATCGGATTGCTCATCGCCACCGTGGTGCTGGTGGTGACGCTGGGATCGCTGGTCGCGGCGGGGATGTCGCTGATCGCGGGGGTCACCGGGGTCGCGGTCGGCCTGCTCGGCATTCTCACCGCCACCGCCTTTCTCGACCTCGGGGTCACGACCCCGATTCTCGCGCTCATGCTCGGGCTGGCGGTCGGTATCGACTACGCGCTGTTCATCGTCACCCGCTACACCCATGAGCTGACCCGCAACGCCGATCCGGAGGAGGCCGTCGGGCGGGCGGTGGCCACGGCGGGTTCGGCGGTGCTCTTCGCCGGGACGACGGTGGTGATCGCACTGACCGGTCTCGCCGTGGTGGGTATCGGGCTGCTCACCGAGATGGGTATCGCGGCGGCGTTCACGGTGGCCGTCGCGGTGCTGGTGGCGGTCACTCTGCTGCCGGCGCTTCTCGGGTTCGCCGGTATGCGGGTGCTGCGGCGCGGTCTGCGGGGGCGGACGGAGAGCGCGGGCGGTGAGACGCGCACTCTCGCGCGGCGCTGGGCGGCGCTGACCACCGGGCGGCCGGTGACCATGCTGGTCGCCGCGCTGATCGGTATCGGTGTGCTGGCCCTTCCGGCACTGGATCTCCGGCTGGGCGTACCCGACCAGGGCACCTATCCGGAGCACACCACTCAGCGCAAGGCATATGACGCGATCGCGGCGGGTTTCGGTCCGGGATTCAACGGACCGCTGCTGGTGGTCGTGGATCTCGCCGGCACCCCGGACCACCGCGACGCCGCGCGGCGCGTGCACACCGAATTGGCCGGCGCCGAGGGGGTCGCGACGGCGGCGCCGCCGGAATTCAACCCGGCCGGCGATACCGCGATCATCGCGGTCATCCCGCGCGGTGGACCCGACAGCGCGGAGACCGAGCAACTGGTGCACACACTGCGCGGCGATATCGCCGGCACCGCCGAAGGGTTCGGCGCCCGGATCGCCGTCACCGGAACCGCCGCCATCATCATCGATTTCAGCGACCGGATGGCGCAGGCGTTGTGGACCTACCTGCTGGTGGTGGTCGGCCTGTCGTTCGTGCTGCTCATGGCCGTTTTCCGGTCGATCGTGGTCCCGCTCAAGGCGACACTGGGATTCCTGCTCAGCCTGGGTGCGACCTTCGGTGTCATGGTGGCCGTCTTCCAGTGGGGGTGGCTGGAATGGCTGGGCATCCACACCACCGACGTGGTGGTGAGCATGCTGCCGATCTTCATCATCGGCGTCGTGTTCGGGCTGGCAATGGACTACGAGGTGTTCCTGGTGACCCGGATGCGGGAGGAGTACGTGCACGGGGCGAACGCGACGGCGGCCGTCCGGGCCGGATTCGGGCACGGGGCGCGGGTGGTGGCCGCCGCGGCGATCATCATGGTCAGCGTTTTCGCCGGGTTCAGCACCGGCGACGCCAGCGATATCGTGCAGATCGGTGTGGCGCTCGCGGCGGCGGTCGCTGTCGACGCCTTCCTGGTGCGGATGACCATTGTTCCCGCGGTACTCGCACTCGTCGGGGACAAGGCATGGTGGCTGCCGAAATGGCTGGACCGGATACTGCCGGATCTGGACGTCGAAGGCCGCCAACTCCCGGACAACGCTCCCGAAACGGACGCGAGCGCGGTTGTCCGGCCGGTCGAGGGTTCGGCAAGATGAGTTCATGAGTACCGGTGGCCTGCGAGAACTCAAGAAGAAGCGCACGCGTGAATCCATCCAGGATCACGCGCTGCGCCTCTACCGGGAGCAGGGGTACGCCAAGACAACGCTGGAGGAAGTAGCGGCGGCGGCCGAGGTCTCGCCGAGCACGCTGTTCCGCTACTTCCCCAGCAAACCGGATACCGTCCTGTACGACCGCGTCGATCCGATCTTCCTGGAGAAGTTCCTCGCCGAACCCGCCGAACTGCCCCTGCTCCGGGCAATGCGCAATGCGCTTCTCGCGGTTCTCGCGAGCGCGGATGTCGATATGGCGGCGCTGGAGACCACCCGGATGAAACTGATCGCCACCGTGCCGGAGTTGCGAGCATCCGTGGCGGCCAAGGTCGAAACGGATCTGCCGCCGTTTCTCGAGGCCGTGGCCCAGCGAACCGGCCGCCGACCGGACGACCCGTATGTCCGCTACTGGACGGGAGCGGTGGCAGGCGTCGCGGTGATGGCCTACCTCCGCGCGGTCGACGAGAACAACCCGGATATCTACGCCGTTGTCAACGAGGCGCTGGAGTTCCTGGAAAATGGTCTGCCACTCTGAGATCCCGCACTCGCACGAACGGAACACGCTGAAGTCCGGTATACCTCGCCGTTTCCGGCAGTCCGCTGTTCACTGGTCCTGGGTGCCGGTCGCCTCGATATCGATGAGCGGGCCGAGGGCCGATTTGCCCCGCCTGGGTGCTTCGATGCGCACGGCGATCGGTCCGCGCGCGGGGTAGTCGCTCTCGGTGAGAAACCAGATCCGCTCGGTATCGGCGACGATGAACAGCCCGTCGTGCCCACCGGTCGGCGCGAACTGCGTCAGCTGCGGTGGGAAAGGCGGCAGCCCGAAGGTGTCGTGCAGTTCGGCGACCGCGCGCCCGACATCGGCCACCCCGAGTCCGACCTCGCTGATCGAGAACAGCGCCGGCCGCTCGCCGTCGCCGGCGGGCACTCCGGCATCGGCATGACGGGCGATGAGTTCCAGCACGATCCCTTCGGGGCCGCGGAAGTAGAGCGAGCGGGAATCCCAGCCCGCCGGACCCTCGATGATCTCCGACCCGTTCAACCGGAGCAGTTCGACGCGTCCGTCCAGCCAGCGCCGGGCGGTCTCGAAATCGTGGGGTGAGATTCCGAAGGCCAGGTGGTGCACTCCGGCGAAAGGCTCACCTTCGGTGACGACCAGGCGGCCGGCGCCGATCTCGACGGAAACCCTTCCCGCCTCCGTGGACACCGGCAGCTGCAGCACATCCCGATAGAAGGCCGCGACACCGTCGAGGTCCGTTGCGGTGATGGCTACTTCCCGGATTTTCATGGCGCACATCCATTCGGTTCGGAGGTGCCACCGACGCTATGACCTCAACCTCGATTCAGGTCAAGGCACGTCGGTGGTATCCCCGGCTCGGACGAACGCGCGCCCCTGTTCCCGGTCGAGTGCCGTCTCGGTCTTGTTCTTCAGGACGAAGAGGTAGACGTACAGCGACGCCGCGATCACGACGGTGACGTACACGATGAACCAGGTGACATGTCCCCCGTTCTTCGCGGCCTGGTAGATCATCGGCGCGGTACCGCCGAACGCGGAATTGGCCAGCGCGTACCCCACGCCGACGCCCAGGGCGCGGATATGGGACGGGAAGAGTTCGGCTTTGACGATGGCATTGATCGAGGTGTAGCCGGTGAGCAGGATGTAGCCGATACAGGTCACCAGCAGCGTCCCGGCCACCGAGGTCGCGTCCTGCAGGAAGCTGATCAGGAACCAGGTGTAGGTGACGCCGCCGATCCCGAAGAACACCAGTACCGGTTTACGGCCGACCTTATCGCTGATCAGGCCGCCGATCGGCTGGAGCAGCATCAGGAAGATCAAACCGGTGAGGTTGATCCAGGTGGCGGTCATACCGTGACCGTCGAACGCCGACTTGACCATGGCGGGCGCGTTCACGCTGTATGTGTAGAAGGCGAGGGTGCCGCCCATGGTGACGAAGAAACACACCAGCAGCGGACGCCAGTAGTCACGCACCAGTACCCGCAGCGAGCCGGATTCGGAGTCCTCGCCGCGCCGGACGGCGTCGAGCTGTTCCTCGGTCAGCGATTCGTCCATGCTGCGGCGCAACCAGAACACGACCACCGCCGCGATCCCGCCGATGAAGAACGCTATCCGCCAGCCGAAATCGGAGATCTCCTGTTTGTCCAGGAACACCTGCAGCACCAGCAGGGTGAGCTGGGCGAGTACATGGCCGCCGACCAGGGTGACGTACTGGAACGACGAAAAGAACCCGCGGCGTTCCTTGGTGGCCGCCTCGGACATATAGGTGGCCGAAGCGCCGTATTCGCCGCCGGTCGCGAATCCTTGCACAAGCCTGCACAGGATGAGGATCACCGCCGCGCCCACGCCGATCACTTCGCGTCCCGGCACTACCGCGATCACCAGCGAACACGCCGCCATGAGCGACACGCTGAAGGTGAGCGCGGCGCGGCGGCCGTGGCGGTCGGCGTAGCGGCCGAAGAACCACGAACCGACCGGGCGCATGAGGAAGGTCACCGCGAAGATCGCGTACACGTAGACGGTGGAGTTCTTATCCGCCGAATCGAAGAACTGGCTCTCGAAATACGAGGCGAACACGGTGTAGACGTAGACGTCGTACCACTCGACCAGGTTGCCCGACGATCCGCGCAGCGTGTTCAGGACGGCGCGGCGCGTGCTCGCCGGCGACGAGGCCGCCGCCTGCTTTCCGGGGCCCGCCGTGCCCTCGGTGGTGGTATCCGACATTCGCGAGTCCTCCCGTTCACCGATACGCGGAGGGCACGGGTACGAGCCGGCCGCTCCAACGCTCAGTTTGCAGGTCCGGACGCCGGTCCGTACCGGTATCCGAGTTGAGGCTCGAAGACGCCATCCGCGGGAGGAAAGGCGAGATCGCCGCGCCGGCCAGCGGCTAGCGCGGCGGGGCGAGTTCGCGCAGAGCCCGGCGGATGGTTTCGTGCACGAATCCGTCCGCAATCGAAGGCGTGGCGGGTTTTCCCGCTCAGCCGGTGACGATGGGTACGACGTAGGTCCGGGCGAACTGGTCCAGGTCGGTATCCGACTCCAGCGGCACCAGGCCCGACGGGCACAGGATGAACGAATGCACCAGGCGGCACACCACTTCCGCGCGGGTCAGCAGATCGGCCGGTTCGGCGAGCAGCCCGGAGTCCGCCGCCCGGCACAGGGCGGAATGGGCGGCGGCGACCGACATGGCGAAGACCGGGCCGCCCTCGGTGGTGAGTTTCTCCAGGATCCGCTCGGGTTCCACGACGAGCATGCGTTTCACCAGTGTGTGCTCGCGCCAGCGGCTGATAACCGTCACGAAGATATCGGCCACCAGGTCGTCGAGGATGCTGTGCCGGATGGAGATGGCGTCGACCTCGGTGAGCACGGCCGCGACCTCCCGGCTCACGACCGCCTGGACGACATCGTCGCGGGAACCGACGCGACGGTATACGGTGACGCGGTCGACGCCGGCCTGCCGGGCGATATCTTCGATGGTCGTCTTCTTGACGCCGAACTCGCTGAACCTGATCAATGCCGCGTCCAGAATGCGAGCTTCGATACCGTCCTGCAGTCCGGGGGACGATGGGTACGCGGCGGACATGAGATAACGCTAGCAAGTACCGCGTGAGCACAAACACCTATCGGGCACTCGCAATATTGCAACATTGCTATTAATTATGTTGCGGTGTAGATTCGCCGGATGGTGCAGACCAGCCAAGCAGTCGCTTGTTACTTTCTGGTGTGTCGTCCGGCCCGACTAGCGGCGGACAGCTGATGGGCACCCAGGTGCCGCCCCGCGGCCTGCAGATGATCGGCGCGGCCGTGGACGCCTGCCGTTCGATACTCGTCGCCCACGGACCCTCCTCCTTGCTGCCGCGCCCGAAAGCTTTCTGGCACAGCGGGTTCAACCTCCAGCTGGTGGTGGCGGCCGTGCAGCGGGAGGCGGCGGACGTGGTGGGCGTGGTGCTGGTCGACCCCGACGGCGACCCGCTGCCCGCCTGGCTGCCCGGCGCGCACCTGGACCTCTTCCTGCCCTCCGGACGGCTGCGGCAGTACTCGCTGTGCGGCGATCCGCGCGACGGTTCCGCCTACCGGATCGCCGTCCGGCTCGCCCCGCACGGCGACGGCGGCTCCATCGAAATCCACGAGGACCTGCGCAGCGGCGATACGATCCGGGTCTTCGGGCCCCGGCACACGTTCCCGTTCGTGGACGTACCCGAATACCTGTTCGTCGCCGGCGGTATGGGTATCACCGCGCTGCTGCCCATGGTGCGGGCGGCGGGTCGCCGCGGCACGCTCGTCTACACCGGCCGCACCCGCGAATCGATGCCTTTCATCAACCGGCTTCCCGGCGCACTCGTCCGGCCCGACGACGAATTCGGCCCCCCGGATATGGCGGAACTGCTCTCCCGGGCGAATCCCGGTACGGCGGTGTACGTCTGCGGCCCCGCACCGATGGTGGAAGCGGCCGTCCGGGTGCTGCCACGCGTGAACCCGACCTGCACCCTGCACCTGGAACGCTTTCCCGCGGCCCGGATCGGCGCCACACTCCCGGCACGATCCCGGCACACCCACCGCGGCGCGCAGACCCGGCAATCGGCCTGAGATTCACCTACTCTTTCGGCTCTTCGGAGTAGTACACCGTGATCGACGGCCACGGGCACGCGGCGGTGATCTCTTTGTGCAGAACCAGGTCCTGCACGGTCACGTCACCGAGGCTCTCGATCGATGCGGCCACGGTCCGCAACAGTGATGCGATATCGCCCTGATCGGCTCCGGCCGGGTTCGACTGGGAGAAGTGGGAAATCGTGTACTGCGGAATTGTCATTGTTCCTCGCTCTTTCCACCGGTGTCCGATACGGCGCGCTCGGAAATCTGGCGACGGCGGCACCCCACCGGCGGCCCGAGGTCCGTGCACGAAGAAGCCCCCCACCCGGATCTCCGGATGAGGGGCTCGAAGCGGTGGCGGAGGGATTTGAACCCTCGGAGGGGGGTTACCCCTCACACGCTTTCGAGGCGTGCTCCTTAGGCCGCTCGGACACGCCACCGCCCACGACTGTACCGGAACCGCCGGTTTTCCCTAAATCGGGGGCTCGACCTGCCGATCTGCCATCCGCTCCCGGCGCGATCGACCACCGTCCGCCGGGCCGCGGCCCCGGTTCAGCGCTGGGACCGGAAGAAATCGTCCAGGATCGCCGCGCATTCGTGCTCCAGAATCCCGCCCCGCACCTGGGGCCGGTGGTTGAGACGCCGATCACGGACCACATCCCACAGCGACCCGACCGCTCCGGTCTTCGGCTCCCACGCCCCGAACAGCAGCCGGTCCACCCGGGCCGCGACCAGGGCGCCGGCGCACATGGTGCACGGTTCCAGGGTCACCGCCAGGGTGGCGCCGGTGAGCCGCCAGCCGTCGCCGTGCACCGCCGCGGCACGGCGCAGGGCCAGCACCTCGGCGTGCGCGGTGGGGTCGCCTGTGGCCTCGCGCGCGTTGGTGGCGCGGGACAGTTCCCGGCCCGCGGCATCGAACACCACCGCTCCCACCGGGACGTCGCGGGGATCGGCGGTGACGGCGACGGCCAGCGCCGTACGCACCATCTCGGTATCGGAGAGCGGAACGCTCACCTCAGCGGGGTAGTTTGTCGAGCACCGCGGAGAACTCGGAGGCGAACCCGAGGCGCTGGGCGATCATCGAGAGCTGCTCGTCCGGGTAGAGGTCGGTTTCGGCGAGGATCACGCTGAACACCGGCTCCGGCAGGCCCAGATCCGCGAGGATGCCGAGATCGCCCTCTTCGTAGGGGTCGATATCGTCGAGCTCGTCGGGATCGATATCGGGGATCTCGATATGCAGTTCCTCGAGGACATCGGCGGCGATGTCGTAGTCGATCGCCGCCGTGGCATCCGAGATCAGCAGCCGGGTACCGCTGGGGGCGGGCCGGACCACGATGAAGAACTCGTCGTCGATATCGAGTAGCCCGAAGACCGCGCCGGAGGACCGCAGATCCTTCAGTTCGTTCTCCGCGGCCGACAATGTGGTGAGCGCGGCCGCGGTCAGCGGGCTGCACCGCCAGGTGCCGTCTTCGCGGACAACGGCCACCGCGAAGCCTTCTACGTCGTCGTAATCATCCGACGCCGCCCCGTTCGTGCCCGAGCGCTGTGCTGCCATGGGCGCAACGGTAGTCGGCCCGGGGCGCTTAGATGAAGTCGTATGCGAATCTGTTCCGGTGACTGCTGACGACCATACGGCGCTCTGTGTTCTCGGGACAGGTTTGATCGGCGGATCGCTGCTGCGTGCGGCGGCCACGGCGGGCCGGACCACCTGGGGATACAACCGCTCGGCGCCGGGCGTGGCGGCGGCGCGCGCCTCCGGATTCGACGTCACCGGCGACCTCGCGGCCACGCTGGGCCGCGCCGCCGATTCCGACGCCCTGATCGTGGTGGCCGTCCCCATGCCGGCCGTCGATCCCATGCTGGACGCGATCGCCACGCACGCGCCGGATTGCGGGCTGACCGATGTGGTGAGCGTCAAGGCCCCGGTCGCCGCGGCGGTCCGGCGCTTCGGGCTCGAGCAGCGCTATGTGGGCGGTCACCCGATGGCCGGAACGTCCGAATCGGGCTGGCAGGCAACCGATCCGGAACTCTTCCGGGGCGCCGCCTGGGCGGTCGGTGTGGACGCGGGCACCGATCCACACACCTGGACCCGGGTGACCCGGCTGGCGCTGGACTGCGGATCGGTCGCGGTGCCGGTAATCGCGTCCGAACACGACCGGGCCGTCGCCCGGATCTCGCATCTGCCGCATGTGCTGGCCGAGGCGCTGGCGGTGGCCGGGGCCCGTGGCGGCGACCTCGCCCTCGGGCTGGCGGCGGGTTCGTTCCGCGACGGCACCCGGGTCGCGGGCACCGCCCCCGATCTGGTACGCGCGATCTGCGAACCCAATTCCGACGCCCTGCTGGCGGTACTGGACGAAACCCTGGCCGCGCTGACCGAGGCCCGGGCGGCACTGGATACGTCCACCTCGCTGGACGACCTGACCGCCGCCGGATACGCGGCGCGGCGGCGTTACGAGACCGCCGAACGCTGGGAGATCATCGATATCGAGCCCGGCGCCGACGGCTGGCTGGAGCGGCTGCAGGAGGCCGGGCGGGCGGGCGGGGTGATCACCCGGCTGTGACCGTGGTCAGACCCGCTCGGCCAGACCCGGGTAGTCGAGGACGAAACCGTCGGGGTCCACGGTCAGGGTGGCACTGGACACCGGTGAGAGCACGCTGATGCCGTCCCCGGCGCTGCTGTAGGTCAGGTCGGCCTCCTGCACCGTGAGATCGGGCAATCCGACGTACACCACCGGTACCTGCACATCCTCCATGGCGTGCTGCAGGCCGAAACGGCGGATCGGCAGGGTGTTGAAGAACGGGCTGAGCACCACGTCGGCGTCCAGCGCACCCCCGAAGGTGGAGCGGATATGGGTGCCGGTGGCGTCGACGAGCCAGTAGTTCTCCTCGTCGCGGGCGATCGAGGCGTGCCGCTCCCCGGCGGCAGTGGTGCTACGCAGCGACAACCGCCGGGTCGCGCCGTTCTCGTCGGTGACCAGGTCGTAGGACGCGCTGAACGCGGGATGCTCGCCACAACCGCCGCCGATGATGCGGCCACTCGCGCGGATCCGGTTTCCGTTCAAGGTCACGCGGACCGATTCCATCCGCGAGTTGTCGAAGGCGCGCCA
This sequence comes from Nocardia sp. NPDC003345, assembly GCF_053589395.1. Lineage (NCBI taxonomy): Bacteria > Bacillati > Actinomycetota > Actinomycetes > Mycobacteriales > Nocardiaceae > Nocardia > Nocardia sp. NPDC003345. Next base: position 31,400 of record NZ_JBSFRU010000011.1, on the reverse strand, counting down.
GGTGAGGACAGCCGGCCACCGCGCCGGCGCGGCGTCCGGACCAGTAGTTTCGTCACTCGTTTGCGTCACGTGTCCACCGTACGCAACACCTCTTGCCACGGCGGCGAGGCGGGCGTTCGCGCCCATACGGGTCCCACCCGCCGGGACGCGCGGCCGGTCCCGGAGCGGCGGTCGGTCACAGTCGGCGCAGGCCGATCTCCCGCACATCGCGCAGATGCTGTTCCATCGCGGCACACGCGCCCGCCCCGTCCCGCGCGGCGACCGCCTCGTAGATCGCGTGATGTCCCTGGATGGAGATACGGCGTCCCAGCTGCGTTTTGTGGGAGAGTTCGCGGGTGCGCTCGGTCCAGCTGGTCGTCATCGCGCACAGCGCCACCAGCAGCGGGTTCTGCGCGGCATGCGCGAGCAGGTTGTGGAATTCGACATCGAGCCGGATGGACTCCGCCACAGCCAGGTTCTCATCGGAATCGTCGAGTACGCGCGAGAGCGACAGCAGATTCGATTCGACCGCGCGCAGGGCCGCGAACTGCGCGATCCGGGGTTCGACGATATCGCGCAGTTCGACCGCGTTACCCAGTTCGGCGTCGAGCCCGGACAGCCCGCCGAACAGTTCGGCGGCGGCCGCGGGCGGCGCGGCGACGATACTGCCCCGCCCCTGCTGCCGGACCACCAGCTGTTTACGTTCCAGTTCGAACATCGCCTCACGCAACGAGGTCCGCGAAACACCCAGACTCGAGGCGAGCTCCCGTTCGGCCGGCAGCCGATCGCCCGCCGACAGCTCGCCGGAGACGATCATCTGCTCGATATGAGCCGCCACCTCGGAACCGACACTGCGCGAGCGACGGTTCAGCGGCGGAACCGGAACTGGCCTCATGCAACGACGATAGCCGCGCGTTCCCACCCCGGCCAGATGGCGCCGACCTCGCCGATCCCGGTCCTCCGGCGCGGGCGGGCCGCGCCGGTATCGCGGCGGCCAACCCCCTTCAGCCGGCCGGCTCCCCCGCTGCCGATCCACGGCCGCCACGAAATCGGGATGTGCCGACACGATCAGGTGATCGGTCTCATCCGAGAGCCAGACATCCGCGAAGAACCCGGACCGACTCCAGGCCAGGACTCCGGCGATCATCATCAGCGGAAAGCATCCGGGCAGCACCGCCAGGGCGAGCGGTAGGTAGAACTGCTGCGCCCCGAATCCGAACGCGACAGCCAGGCTCCCGAACACGAGCAGAACGACCAGCAGTGCCAGCTGGGCGATCCGCCGGTATCGCGTAACCTCCACCAGGCAGAACTCGCATGCGGGACAGTCGAACCGGAGGCGGGCCCGGACTCCGTAGTTGTCGTCGGCAGCCGCGGGGGAAGGACGTCCAACCGCGGACTCAGAGCGGAGACGGAGGGATTTGAACCCCCGGTCGCTCTCACGACTCTCGCTTTCAAGGCGAGTGCATTCGGCCGCTCTGCCACGTCTCCAGGGCCTCGATGGTAACCGATGCACCCCGCTGCCAGCGAAATCCCGGGACTCCGGGACGAGCGCCGGCGGGCGCGGCGGGTGACGGGGTCAGCGCGGGACGGCCAGCAGGTCGCGGGTTGTTCCGGCGAGGTCGGCGCAACCGGAAAGGCCCATGGCGGAATCGAAATCGGCGAGCAGCAGCCGCAGGGCGTGACGCACCCCGGCCTGACCGGCGATACCGAGCGCGTAGGCCCAGGGCCGGCCGTAGCAGACGGCCTTGGCGCCGAGAGCGAGGGCGACGAGTACATCGGAGCCGGTGCGGACCCCGGAGTCGAACAGCACGTCGGCGCGGTCGCCGACCGCGGCGACGATCGGGCCGAGGGCGTCGAGGGCGGCGATCGAATTATCGATCTGGCGGCCGCCGTGGTTGCTCACCAGCACACCGTCGGCGCCCGCGTCCACCACGGCCCGGGCGTCGTCGGGGTGCAGCACACCTTTGACCGCGATCGGCAGATCGGTCCATTCCCGCAGTCGAGCGAGGTCGGCGACGCGCAGGCTGTGGTTGCCGAACAGGCCGACCCAGGTGAGGATCGCCAGCCGCATGGCGTCCTCGCTCTCCTCCGGCGGGGCGGGGAGCTTGGCCCGGAAGACGGGGTCGGACAGGTAGTTGGCGATACCTTTGCCGAGCAGGAAAGGCAGATGTCCCAGCTCCAGGTCGCGCGGACGCCATCCGAGCGAGGGGGTGTCCACGGTGACCACGATCGCCGAGGCCCCGGCCCGTTCGGCGCGCTGTACGAACGATCGCGCGAGTTCGTCGTCGGCGGGCCAGTACAGCTGATACCACCAGTCGCCCGCGACGGCGCCCACCTCTTCGATGGTGGACGAGGACGCTGTCGACAGAATGCTGCCGATTCCGAGTTCCTTCGCCGTCTGCGCGACCACGACCTCGCCCTTTTCGTGCAGCAACTCCAGCACGCCCACCGGCGCGGTGAGCACGGGCGCGGCGAATCTCGTGCCCAGCACCTCCACGGCGGTATCCCGGGCGCCGGGCCCGCTGGTGCCGCACAGCATCCGCGGGACCAGCCGGTAGCGCTCGAACGCGGCCCGGTTGGCGGCGGCGGTCCGTTCACTCGACGCGCTACCGGCCACATAGGCGTACGCGCGGGCATCGAGCAGCTCCCGGGCCTTCGCCTCGAAGCCGTCGGCCGTCATCGGCAGGTCGGGGATCGCACCGCCCATTCCCTGGAGGTAGATCTCGTTCTGGAAGTCGATGAAGCTGCTCACGGACAGTCACGCTAGCCGTGTCCGGGCACCGTGGGCAGACCCTCGGCTATTTCTGTTGCAGTATGGGGCGATGCGCGCGATCAACTTGAACGGCTTCGGCGGGACCGAGGTCATGGAATGGTCCGAAGCGCCCGACCCGGCACCGGGCCGCGGTGAAGTGCTCATCGAGGTCGCGGCGGCCGGAGTGAACCGCGCCGATCTACTGCAGCGGCGTGGCCTCTACGCGCCGCCACCGGGGACCACAGCGGTACCCGGGCTGGAATGTTCGGGCGTGGTGGCCGGGGTCGGCGAAGGTGTGAGCGACTGGTCGGTCGGCGACCGGGTGTGTGCGCTGCTGTCCGGCGGCGGTTACGCGGAGCGGGTCGTGGTTCCCGCCGGGCAGGTGCTGCCGGTGCCGGAGGGGCTCGATCTGGTGGCGGCGGCGGGGCTGCCCGAGGTGGCGGCGACGGTCTGGTCGAATCTGGTGATGACAGCCGGGCTGCGGCCGGGCCATCTGCTGCTGATCCACGGCGGCGGCAGCGGGATCGGCACCCATGCGATCCAGGTCGCGAAACAGCTGGGCGCCCGGGTCGCGGTGACGGCCGGATCGGCGGCCAAGCTCGCGCGGTGCGCGGAACTCGGCGCGGAAGTGCTGATCAACTATCGCGATCACGATTTCGTGGACCTCATCCGCGCCGAAGAAGGTCTGGGCGGGCCGGGCGCGGACATCATCCTCGACAATATGGGCGCGGCCTATCTGGGCCGCAATGTCGAGGCCCTGGCGCTGGACGGGCAAGTGCTGGTGATCGGGATGCAGGGCGGAATCAACGGTGAGCTGAACCTCGGCGCGCTGATGGCCAAACGCGGGACGGTCCGGGCGCTCAAACTGCGCGACCGCCCGGCCACCGGACGCGGGAGCAAGGCCGACATCATCGCCGAGGTGCGGACCCGGCTCTGGCCGCTGCTGGCCGAGGGCGCGGTGGTGCCGGTGATCCACGCCGAGATCCCGGTGACCGACGCCGCGCGTGCCCACGAGATGCTCGACGAGCACGAGACCTTCGGCAAGGTGATCCTGCGCATCGGCGGCCGCTGAGGAGCCGGCAGCCGATATCAGCTCAGGGCGGACAGGGCCCGGCCGAACAGGTCGATCTCGCGCCGGGTCGTGTACGGGGCGAGACCGATGGTCACCGCTCCGCCCTCGTCGTTGACACCCAGCGCGTCCAGCAGCCGGCTGCCGCCGTGTGGACCGGCCAGCACATTGATCCGCTTATCGGCCAGCTGCGCCGCGATCTTCTCCGCCTGCATCCCGTCGACGGTGAAACTGACCGTCGGGATCCGGGTGGAGGCGCGGCCGATCACGGTGAGCCCGGAAATACCCTCGAGGGTGCTCATCAGATGTTCGAACAGCTGGTCGTGGTAGTCCTGCAGCGAGGTCACCGATATCTCCAGCCGCTCCCGGCGGGTGCCCTTGGCTCGTTCGTCCAGCCCGGCCAGGTAGTCGATCGAGGTGGTGAGCCCGGCCAGCAACGCGTACTGGTGCCCGCCCACCTCCAGCCGTTCGGGGCCCTTGGCGTACGGGTTCAGCGCCATCGACGGAATCCGGTCCAGGAAGGCCGGGTCCCGGAACACCAGCGCCCCCACCTGGGGACCTCCCCAGCTGGGGGCGCTCAACGCGACCACATCGGCATTCAGATCGTCGATATCGATGAGCGCGTAGGGCGCCGCACCGACCGCGTCGGCGACGAGTAAGCCGCCCACCTCGTGCACTCTTTCGGCCGCGACCCGCACCGATGGCGCCGATCCCACGATCGGCGACGCCGCGGTGATCGCGACCAGCCGGGCGGTCGGCCCGATGAGCTCCTCGTACTGCCAGGCCGGCATCTCACAGGTCTCGATCTCCACCTCGGCCCAGCGCACATGCGCGCCGTAGCGGTTGGCGATACGCAACCACGGCGCCACGTTCGCCTCGTCGTCCAGGCGGGAGAGCACGATCCCGGTGCCCAGGCCCAGCCGCGAACTCAGGGATTCGGCGAGCCAGGCCAGCAGTACCGCGCGGTCCGGGCCCAGGACGACACCGCTGGGGTCGGCGCCGACGAGATCGGCGACCGCCACCCGGGCGTCGTGCAGCACCTCCGCGCTGCGTTTGGCCGCGGGATGGCGGCCCAGATGCGAGAAAGACGACGTGCGGAAACCGATCGACACCGCGCGCGAGACGGAATCCGGAACAAGCATGCCCGCCTGCGGAGCCAGATTGATCCAGCCGTCGGCCAGAGCGGGGATCAGTCCCCGGACCCGCGCGACGTCGTAAGTCATGCAGGTCACTTTAAGGCCACGGCCCGGCGCCCGGTAACCCTGGTCCGGCCCAGTGTGCTGTGCACTACAAAGCCGACTGTGCTGTGCACAACGCCGATGACCAGCTGTGCGGAATACGCATAACTCACCGCGCGCGACGTAGGTCACCGGCCGGACCGGGCCGGCGCTGGGCCGCACCACCGCACCGGCTTAGCGCGTTCGCCGCGAACACGACATGATGGGGAACATGACGCACTCGGATGACGCATCGGATCCCGTTGTCGTAATCGGCCCGGAGGGCCGGCCCGTCGTGCTGCCCGCGGGCGCCGCGACGAGCGCGTCGTTCCCGGGCCGGGAGGATTCCCCGGAGGGCGCCCCGGATCACGAGGCCTCCGAATCACTGGCCGATATGGTCGAGCAGCCGGCCAAGGTCATGCGTATCGGCACCATGATCAAACAACTGCTGGAGGAGGTCCGGGCGGCTCCGCTCGACGATGCCAGCCGCACCCGCCTGGCCGAGATCCACAAATCGTCGATCCGCGAACTCGAACAGGGGCTGGCTCCGGAACTGCGCGAGGAACTGGAACGGCTGGCTCTGCCCTTCAGCGAGGACGCGGTCCCCTCCGACGCCGAGCTGCGGATCGCGCAGGCGCAGCTGGTGGGCTGGCTGGAAGGGCTGTTCCACGGCATCCAGACCGCGCTGTTCGCCCAGCAGATGGCCGCGCGGGCGCAGCTCGAGCAGATGCGCCAGGGCGCCCTGCCCCCGGGTATCCACGCCGCCGACGGACGCGGCCCGCAGCCCGGCCAGTCGATCGGGGGCACCGGGCAGTACCTGTGACGGCGGTGGTGTATATGCCTCCCGCTACCGGGCCCCGCCGGTCGGGGTAGTGTCGTGCACCGTGCCTGCAGCTTCCGCTCGCTCCGACCTGGTAAACACCGAATCCCCGGAGAGCACCGACGAGAGCACGGTGCGCTCCGACCACACCCCCGCCGCAGATGAGACGCCCGTGAGTTCCGAGCAGACCCCGGTGGCCGACGCCGATAGCGCCGCCACCGCGACGACCGAACCCGCGCCCATCCGGTCCGATTCGCAATCCTGGACCCGGGCCTGGCGCGATATCCGCGACGGATTCGGTCAGCGTGAGCTATGGCTCTCCCTGGGCTGGCAGGACATCAAACAGCGTTACCGGCGTTCGGTGCTGGGTCCGTTCTGGATCACCATCGCCACCGGCGTGCAGGCCACCGCCATCGGCATCCTGTACGCGGCGCTGCTCGGCCAGCCGCTGCAGCAGTACCTCCCGTACGTGGCGGTCGGCCTGATCGTCTGGAATGTCATCAACGCCTCGATCCTGGAGGGCGCGGAGGTCTTCATCGCCAACGAGGGGCTGATCAAACAGCTGCCGTCGGCGCTGAGTGTGCACATCTACCGCCTGGTGTGGCGGCAGGTGCTGTTCTTCGCCCACAACCTGCTGATCTATGTGGCCGTGCTGGCACTGTTCGGGGTGTGGCGTGATCTGCACTGGACCGCGATCTTCGCGATACCCGCGCTGGCACTGCTGTTCCTCAATGCCATGTGGGTCTCGGTGCTGTTCGGCATCTTCAGCACCCGCTACCGCGATATCGCGCCGATCCTGGGCAGTATGACCCTGATGCTGTTCGTGCTCACCCCGGTGATGTGGAACACCAAGAGCCTGGAGGCCCAGGGCGGCGATGTGGCCGAACGGGCCCGGCTGGCCGAGATCGTCCCCACCTACCACTATCTGGAGATCGTGCGCGCGCCACTGCTCGGCGACGATCAGAAGCTGTATCACTGGGTGATCGTCGGCGCCATCACCGTGGTCGGCTGGATCGCCGCGGCCATCGCCATGCGGCAGTACCGTTCGCGCGTGCCCTACTGGGTTTAGGAGTCAGGCGATCATGACCGATCACGTGAGTATCGAGACCCGCGACGCGTGGGTGGAGTTCCCGATCTTCGACGCGAAATCGCGTTCGCTGAAGAAGGCCTTCCTCGGCAAGGCCGGCGGTGCGATCGGCCGCAACCAGTCCGATGTGGTGGTCGTGGAGGCGCTGCGCGACATCACCCTGTCGCTGAAGGAGGGCGACCGGGTGGGTCTGGTCGGCCATAACGGCGCCGGCAAATCGACCCTGCTGCGGCTGCTCTCGGGTATCTACGAACCGTCCCGCGGCAGCGCCCGGATCCGCGGCCGGGTGGCACCGGTATTCGACCTGGGGGTCGGGATGGACCCGGAGATCTCCGGGTACGAGAACATCATCATCCGCGGCCTGTTCCTGGGCCAGACCCGTAAACAGATGCTGTCCAAGATCGATGAGATCGCCGATTTCACCGAACTGGGCGAGTATCTGTCCATGCCGCTGCGCACCTACTCCACCGGTATGCGGGTGCGGCTGGCGATGGGCGTGGTGACCTCCATCGATCCGGAGATCCTGCTGCTGGACGAGGGGATCGGCGCGGTCGACTCCGAATTCATGAAGAAGGCCCGGGTACGCCTGCAGGAACTGGTCGCCCGATCCGGACTGCTGGTCTTCGCCAGCCATTCCAACGAATTCCTGGCCCAGCTCTGCGATACCGCGATGTGGATCGATCACGGCCAGATCCGGCTGCGCGGCGGGATCGAAGAGGTGGTACGCGCCTATGAGGGCCCGGAAGCGGGTAACCATGTGGCGACGGTGCTGCGCGAGCTGGAAGCCGAAAAGGCCGGGGCGGACGCGTCGTCCGGCAGCGAACGAGAACTGGAGAACAACACGGCATGAGCGAGTCAGGCCCGGAGGCGGTAGCGGAGCGTGACCACGGAGGGCCCTCGCTCGTGCCCGAAGAACAGAGCATGAGCGAGTCAGGCACGGAGGCGGAAGCGCAGCGTGACCACGGAGGGCCCTCGCGAGCGCAGGAGCCTTCGCCCGACCCGTCCGCTGCGGTACTGCCCGAGGTCGTCTACGGCGACGACGCCCTGATCGTCGCCGTTGTCGTGACGCATAAGCGGCGTGATCTGCTCGCCGAATCGCTGAAAGCGGTGTCCACCCAGTCGCGCCCGGTCGACCATCTCATCGTGGTCGACAACGGGAACGAGGCCGAGGTGGCCGATCTGGTGGCGGATCAGCCGTTGCCGACCACCTATCTGGGTTCGGCCCACAATCTGGGCGGGGCCGGCGGTTTCGCGCTGGGTATGCTGCACGCGCTCAGTCTCGGCGCCGACTGGGTGTGGCTGGCCGACGACGACGGCCGCCCCGAGGGCCCCGAAGTGCTGACCACCCTGTTCGACTGCGCCCGCCGGCACGAGCTGGTGGAGGTGTCGCCGGTGGTGTGCGATATCGACGAACCGGACCGGCTGGCCTTCCCGTTGCGCCGTGGTGTGGTGTGGCGGCGGTTGCGTTCGGAACTGGGCCGCGAGGATTTCCTGCCCGGAATCGCCTCCCTGTTCAACGGCGCACTGATCTCGGCGCAGGCCGTGGATGTGATCGGCGTTCCGGATCTGCGGTTGTTCGTGCGCGGCGACGAGGTCGAGGTGCATCGGCGGCTGGTGCGCTCCGGGTTACCCTTCGGCACCTGCCTGCAAACCGCCTACCTGCACCCCAACGGCGCGGCCGAGTTCAAGCCGATCCTCGGTGGCCGGATGCATACCCAGTACCCGGACGATCCGGTGAAGCGCTATTTCACCTATCGCAATCGCGGCTATCTCATGTCCCAGCCCGGTATGCGAAAGCTGCTGCCGCAGGAATGGATTCGTTTCTCCTGGTTCTTCCTGGTGACCCGGCGCGATCCGGCCGGGCTGCGGGAGTGGTTCCACCTGCGCAGCCTGGGCCGCAACGAGCAGTTCCAGAAACCGGAATAGGGCGTAGCGCGTATATCGGTCACGAATCTCGCAACAGGTCTTGACGGCCGATGCGAGAGTTTCCTCCCCGCCGGGTAAGTTCGGCTGGCAATCCGCAGATTCGGGAGGAGATCGATGAGTTACCCCGGCGGTCAGCCGCCACAGGGCCAGCCCGCGCCCGGCCAGTTCCCGGCACCGCAACAGCAGTTCGCACCGCCGAACCAGGGTGGGCAGCCACAGTTTCCAGGGGGGCCGCAGGGCGGCCAGCCGTGGGGCGCACCGCCTCCCGGCCAGCCGCCGCAGGGTCAGCCGCCGCAGGGCGGATTCGGCCCGCCCGGCGCACCTCAGCAGTATCCGAGCGGACCGTACGCCCAGCCGATGGGACAGCCGCAGGCCCAGTTCGGGCCCGGTGGACCGCAGGCCGGACCATACGGCCATCCGGGGCAGCCGGCGCCGAACGATCCGCCCGGCATCACGGTGAACTGCTCCTACACCCCGATGGCCTTCCTGCTGGCCATCACCAAACCGAAGATCCTGGTGAACGGCCAGCAGGTGCCGAACACCCGCTGGGGTGACAATCACGTCCCCGTCGGGCCCGGCAACTACCACATCCGGGTCACCACGCCCTGGCTGTTCGATATGGGTCCGGCCGAGATCGCCGCCTCGGTCTCCCCCGGTCCCGGGGCGCGCTACTTCTACCGGACACCGGCGATCATCTTCCTCAACGGCGCGATCGGCCCGGGCCCGCAGAAAACCCCGGGCATGGTGGTCATGTACGTGATCTGGGCGTTCGTCGCGCTCATCTTCCTGCTGAACATCCTGCTCATCGCCACGATGTGAGCGTGAACCCGGGGCGCCGGCAGTCCGGCCGCCCCGGGTTCCGATCGCGACCGCGCCGACCAGCGATGATCGCGCGCCCTCTGGGCAAGGCCGCGCCGGTTGCCTAACCTCGGAACGGCAGCGCCGCGGGCTCGTGGCGTGGTCGCGACGACAGGAGGGCACGCCATGGCCGGAACCGAGGGCACATCGCTGAAGGGCCGGACGCTGATCATGTCCGGCGGCAGCCGCGGTATCGGATTGGAGATCGCCAAACGGGCCGGTGCCGACGGCGCGAACATCACCCTGATCGCCAAAACCGATCAGCCGCATCCGAAGCTGCCCGGCACCATCCACACAGCGGCGGCCGAGATCGAGGCGGCGGGCGGCACGGTGCTGCCGTTCGTCGGCGATATCCGGCTCGACGATTCGGTGGCCGAGGCGGTCCGGCAGACCACGGAGCGTTTCGGCGGTATCGACCTGGTGGTGAACAATGCCTCCGCGATCGATCTCTCGCCGACCGAGACGCTGGCCATGAAGAAATACGATCTGATGCAGGACATCAACTGCCGCGGTAGTTTCCTGCTCTCCAAGCTGAGCATCCCGGCCCTGCGCGAATCCGCGGCGGCCGGGCGCAACCCGCATATCCTCACCCTGTCCCCGCCGCTGAACCTGGATCCCAAATGGGCCGGGTCCTCACTCGGCTACACCATCGCCAAGTACGGGATGTCGCTGACCACGCTGGGCCTGGCCGAGGAGCTGAAATCCGCGGGTATCGGGGTGAATTCGCTCTGGCCGCGCACCACCATCGCCACCGCCGCCGTGCGCAACCTGCTGGGCGGCGAGGAGATGGTGCGGACCTCGCGCACCCCCGATATCTACGCCGATGCCGCCTACCTGGTGCTCACCTCCCCGGCCGCGGAGACGACCGGCAATTTCTTCCTCGACGACGAGGTCCTGGCCGCCCGCGGCATCACCGATCTGGACAAGTACCGGGTGACGCCGGGCGACGAACCGCTCACCACGGACCTTTTCCTCTGATACCGGAAACGCCCGGTGGGCGGCGGTCCGGCGACCGCCGCCCACCCGGGGATCAGTTCCGGGGCTCGATGCCGTAGAGCCTTTCCCAGTTCTCGCGGCTGGTGAGTTCGGCGTGCGCGGCCCGGTAGCGCTGCTGCAGGGTCGGCAGCTCGCGGTACAGGGTGCGCAGGGTCTTCACCGTGCGCAGCAGCAGGGCCCGGGCCCGGGCCTTGTCGCGCCGGCGCACCCGCACCCCGGACTGGGACGCGTCGGTCACCACCACGTGTTCGAACAGCGATACATGCCACCAGTGCGCGTCCTCGCGGGTCACCCCGACCAGTCCGGGCTGGACCCGTCCGGTCCACTGCTGGACGGCCCGCTTGATCAGCACCAGCAGCAGCCGGCTCGGTTCGCCGCCGGCGCGGCGTACCCGGATGTCACCGGAGGGCACGGTCGGCTCGGCGGCCGGATGCTTGATGGTCTCCGGATAGTCGGCGCGACTGGTCCGGGCGCGTTTGAGCACATCCACGCCGCCATCGGCCAGGATCGAGGGCCCGCGCAGGAAGTCCTCGATGCCCTGCAGCGTGGTGTGCGCCAGGCCGTACTGCATACCGACCAGATATTCGGCGATATTGCGGAACAGCTGGCGGGTGATCGTGCTCGGGTCCAGATCGGCGTGCATGGCACTGACGATCAGCGAGTTCCGGGTGCTGAAGTAGCGCGCCCAGTCGTCGAAATCCTTCCAGTAGAAGTCCGCGTGCCATACCGCCGCGTTCGGCAGGGTGACGGTGACGAACCCGTGCTCGCGGGCCCGGACGCCGTATTCGACATCGTCCCACTGGAAGAAGATCGGCAGCGGCAGCCCGATCTTCTTCACCACCTCGGCCGGGATGAGGCAGGTCCACCAGGCGTTGTAACCGGCGTCGACCCGCCGTTCCTGGTTCTTCTTGAGCATGCTGGTGTTGCGCAGCGCCTTGGGGACCTTCTGGCCGTGCATGAGCTTGTGCAGATGCACATCCTCGGCGCCGACATTGAGGTAGTCGGGGTTGAGCAGGAAGAGCATCTGCGCGCCGACCAGGGTCGGTTCCACGGTGAGGTTGGCGAAGGCCTGCAACCGCAGCACGGTTTCGGGTTCGCACAGGATGTCGTCGTCCATGAGGATGACGTCGGCGTGCTCGTTGGCCGCGGAGACCTCGTACAGGCCGCGGGTGAAACCGCCCGCGCCGCCGAGGTTGGGCTGGCGAATATAGCGCAGTTTATCGGCGAGGCCCGGCTTGATCTGCTGGAACAGCGGCCGGTCCTCGACGAGGTCGGTGCCCTGGTCGACCACGTAGACGGCGTCGATGGCGCTCAGTACGGCCGGATCGGAGGCCAGCGCGGCGACGGTCTCGGCGCAGTCCTGGGCGCGGTTGAAGGTGCAGATGGCGATGGCGACCGGCCGGACCGTTTCGGGGGCGGTGGCAGTCCAGGTGAGTTCGGAGACCGCGAGGTCGCCGCCGACGGCGTCGAACTCGAGCCACAGCGCGCCACCGTCGACGAACTGGTCGAGCGGCGCGGTCAGGGTGAGCGGGCCGCCGGCGGTGACCTCGGCGGTCCCGACGATCCGCCGGTGCCCGGCGATATCGGAGGCCACGATCCGCACACTCGCCTTCTTGCCGACGTGCAGTGTCATCGTCGCCTGCACCTCGGTGACCACGGTCCAGCGCTGCCAGTAGCTGGCGGCGAAACGGCCGAAGTAGGTGTTGGTATGCGCGCTCGAGCCCTTGTCCAGGCGCAGGCTCAGCCGGTCGCGGGTGGCACGGCCCTTGACCACCACATACAGCTCGTCGCTGATCTTCGCCGAGGGGCCGGTGAAGATACCTCTGGCGAGCACCAGGCGGTCCGGCGCCAGGTGGTGTTCGGCGCGGAGCGACTCGGGTGCGGCCGCAGGGTGATCGTTCGTCTCGGTAACGGCCTGCATAGCCGACTGGTCCATGAAGTCCTCGAAATCCTCAATATTTTCGCGCATGAGCGAGGGCCCTGCGTGGTTACGCTCCACTACCGCCTCCGGGCCTGACTCGTCATGCTGGTGCCGACGGGACAGACGTGTCCCTGATAACGGTTCGCGGCGGGGCCGAGGATATCAATCAGCCACGCCGGTCGCCCGTTCGGTCGTTGCCCGATCGGGTTCGGCGGGCTCGCCGGTGAATACGAACTTGTCGTATGCCCAATACCGGAACACGACGGCCACTATCTGACCCACCAATGTTCCGGAGATATTGTCCGCAAGAGGGGTGGACAGATCCAGGACGTACCGGGAAAAGCCCAGGCAGCTCAATTGCAGGCCGATCGCGATCACATTGATCACCGCGTATCGCACATACTCACGCACCGGGCTGCCGGACTGCTTGTGCGCGAAGGTCCACCATTTGTTGCCGAAGTAGGTGACCACCGTCGCCACCGCGATCGCGATGATCTTGGCCGGCAGCGGCGCCGCGTACATCAACCCCTCGCCGCCCCAGGCGCCGAAGTTGAACACCAGCGCGTTGTAGGTCCCGGCGTCGACCAGGAAACCCACCACGCCGACCACCAGGAACGCCGCGCTCTGCCGCAGCCCCGTTCGCACCCGCCGGGCCAGCGAAGGAGGAGCCGGGGCGTCGGCGGCGACCACGGCCGATGACTCACCAGATGACACGCGCCGACGGTACCGCAGTGACCTGAGCCTCCCCACCGCGCTCACACCCGGTACTCTCCCCGTGTTCCCACTATCAGCCGATTTCGAGGATTTGACCAGGTGGAATCCACCGAAAACGATGGACTGCGTATTGCTGCCGTGGTCCCGTGCCACAACGAAGAAGCGTCGGTCGCCAAGGTCGTCACCGACCTCAAGGCCGCGGTTCCCGGAATTGTCGTCTACGTCTACGACAATCTCAGCACCGACGCGACCGCCGAGAAGGCGCGTGCCGCCGGCGCGATCGTGCGCGTGGAAATGGCCAAGGGCAAGGGCAATGTGGTGCGCCGCGCCTTCGCCGATATCGAAGCCGATGTCTATCTGATGATCGACGGCGACGACACCTACGAGGCATCCGCGGCACCACAGATGATCGAGACCCTGCTCTCGGGTCCGTTCGACCACGTACTCGGTGTCCGGAAACAGGATGTCGGCGGATCGGCCTACCGGTCCGGTCACGAAACCGGAAACAAAGTCCTCAACGGCGTCGTCGGCAAGGTCTTCGGCGAGAACGTCGAAGATATGCTCAGCGGTTTCCGGGTGTTCTCCCGGCGTTTCGTGAAAAGTTTTCCCGCGGTCTCGCGCGAATTCGAGATCGAAACCGAACTCACCGTGCATTCGCTGCATCTGCGGGTTCCGCAGACCGCGGTACCCGTCGGTTTCCGGGACCGCCCGGCCGGCAGCGAGAGCAAACTGCGCACCTATCACGACGGCTTCAAGATCCTGGCACTGATCTTCGGCCTGGCCCGGCACGAGCGGCCGGTCGCGTTCTACGGCCTGTTCGGGACCCTGGGCTGGATCATCTCGGTGGTCCTGACCATCCCGATCATCGCGGAATACTACGAATCCCATACGGTCCCCCGCTTCCCCACCCTGTTCCTGGCCTGCACGTTGCTGCTGGTCGGCTTCCTGGCCTGGACCGCGGGCCTGATCCTGGACGGCATCCGCCGCTCCCGCCACGAGGCCGCGCGACTGATCTACCTGCGTTACGAGGCGCCCGCCGCACCGGCCTACCCGGCCGCCGCCACCGGCGCCGACCGGACCGGAGTGGCTGCCGAGGACGTCCGTTGACCACCGAGACCGAGACCCGCTCTGCCGGTTCCGAGCAGAACGCGGGGCGGTCCCGCCTGTCCGGACCACGTCGCGCCGGAACGGCGCTGATCGGCCGGGCGGGCCCGGCGACCGTGGCGTTCACGCTGCTGGCCGGGATCTTCGGCCTGATCTTCGCGGTGATGAGCCCGCCGTTCTGGGGGCACGACGAGCTCACCCAGTTCGGCCGGGCCTATCAGGTGGCGCACGGCGGGCTGCTGCCGTCCCAGATCGAAGACGACCGCGGGGTGTCCTACGGCGGTGAGGTGCCGGCGGCGGTCGAGGCCCTCATGGGATTCGCGCTCGACGACTACACGCACAACCCGGGTGAGCCGTTCCCGATGGTCGCCGAACCGCAGACCTACCAGCGGCTCGGTGACGCACCGGTCACCGACGACAAGAAGACGGTCTGGTTCACCAATACCGCCGCCTATTCGGCGGTCCCCTACGTCCCCAACGCGATCGGTATCCGGTTCGCCGAACTGATCGACGCCGACGCCGGCACGCTGGTGCGGCTCACCCGGCTCTCCGGCCTGGCGGCCTACCTGCTGGTGGTGGGATTCGCACTGTGGAGTCTGCGCGCGCACCGGATCCAATGGCTGGCCTTCACCGTGGCCGTCCTCCCGATCGCGGTCTTCCAGGCCGGAACCGTCACCGCCGACACTCTCACCAACGCCTTGGCGGTACTGGTGTCGGCACTGCTGGTGAAGGGTCTCTTCCTGGGCGACAGGCTGGGCCGCGCGGAAACCGTGGCAGTAATGGGCACAGCGATACTGCTCCCGCTGTGCAAACCGACCTATGTGCTGCTCGCGCTGCTGGTGGTGCTGATCCCGGCCGAGCGTATGGGACTGACCGGGTGGCGCCGGTGGCTCACCTGGGCCTGCGCCGCGCTCGGCGCGCTCGGCTTCGCGGTATGGATGAAGATCGCCGCGCCCACCGGGGAGGGCACCAGCCTCATGCGACCCCGGCACCAGTGGTACACGGTGGACACCGGCGAACAGCTGACCGGCATCCTCACCGGCCCGTTCGGTTTCCTGCGGACGTTCTGGGAGAGCATCCTGCGCCGCGATCAGGAATGGTTCACCGAATTCTTCGGCGAACTCGGTTTCTCCTACATCAACGTCCCGGCGACCGCGATCGTGGCGTGCCTGCTGGCCTTCGCGGTGGCGCTGGGCACCGCAGAACGGCTCGAACTGCCGGATTTCCGGCGCACGCTGGTGGTCGCGCTGACGATGGCGGCGAGCGTCGCGATGATCTACGTGACCCTCTACATGTCGTTCACGCCGGTGGGTTACTACATCATCGATGGGGTCCAGGGCCGGTATTTCATACCGCTGGCCATCGTGGCGTTCGCGGTGCTGCTGCGCTGGCTGCCGTTGCGGCTGCGCGGGCCCGGCGACCGCCCACCCGGCCGGGCCGCGGAATGGACGATCGTGATCGCGGCCCTCATCGCGCTGGTCACCACGGTCGCGAAGTACCACCTGTACGTCTGGGCGTAGGGGCGGTACCCCGATAGACCCGGTCGTCGCGACGGCCCGTCCCGGCGCTCGCCGGGGCGGGCCGTTCGCCGTTCGGAGGGCCGGTCAGGGGACGGCTATGGTGCGTTCCCCCGCCGCCGCGTACGCCCGTTCGGTGGACTCCTTCACCGGCCGCCACCAGGCCTCGTGCTCGCGATACCAGGCGACGGTCGCGGCCAGTCCGGTCCGGAAATCGCCGTAGCGCGGGGTCCAGCCCAGTTCGGTGCGCAGCAGGGTCGAATCGATCGCGTAGCGCTGGTCGTGGCCGGCCCGGTCGGTGACATGGTCGAAATCATCGGGTGCGCGGCCGAATTCCGCGAGGATCAGCTCGACCACGGTGCGGTTGTCCAGTTCCCCGTCCGCGCCGATCAGATAGGTCTGCCCGATCCGGCCACGTTCGAGGACCGCCCAGACCGCGCGATTGTGGTCGTCCACGTGGATCCAGTCCCGGATCTGATGCCCGGCGCCGTACAGGCGCGGTCGCACTCCGTCGATCAGATTGGTGATCTGGCGTGGGATGAACTTCTCCACATGCTGGTACGGCCCGTAATTGTTGGAGCAGTTCGACAGCGTCGCCCGGATACCGAAGGACCGGACCCAGGCCCGCACCAACATATCGCTGGCCGCTTTGGTAGCCGAGTACGGGCTCGACGGGTTGTAGGGGGTGCGCTCGGTGAACGCCGGTTCTTCCGGGCCGAGATCGCCGTACACCTCGTCGGTGGAGACGTGGTGGAACCGCACCCCGTGGTGCCGGACCGCCTGCAACAGCGAATACGTCCCGACGATATTGGTCTGCACGAAGGGCCAGGGTTCGGCCAGCGAATTGTCGTTATGCGATTCGGCGGCGAAATGGACCACCGCGTCGGAATCGCGGACCAATCGCTCCACCAGGGCCGTATCGGCGATATCGCCGTGCACGAACTCGATGCGATCGGCCACCGGATCCAGGGAGGCGCGGTTACCCGCGTAGCTGAGAGCATCCACTACGGTCACCGCGACGTCCGGGCGTTCGGCCACGGTGTATTGGACGAAGTTCGCTCCGATGAACCCGGCTCCGCCGGTCACGAGTAGGCGCACGCGTTCACTCTACGGACCGGAGAAATATTTCCGGGCGGGCGTGGTTGGACCTGACATGCTGATCGGAGTCAATACCTTCCTGACCGACGAGGGCATCGCTCCTACCGCGCTCGGACCGGCACTCGAGCAGCGTGGCTTCGACTCGCTGTTCCTCGCCGAGCACTCGCATATCCCGGCGGCGCGGCAATCGCCCTATCCGGGCGGCGGCGAACTCCCCCGGGTCTATTTCCGCACCCTCGACCCCTTCGTCGCACTCGGCTCCATCGCGGCCGTCACCGACCGGCTGACCCTGGGCACCGGGGTGACCCTGCTGATCCAGCGCGATGTCATCCACACCGCCAAGGAGGTCGCCACGGTCGACCGGATCTCGAACGGCCGGGCCGTATTCGGTGTGGGTGTCGGCTGGAACCGGGAGGAGATGGCCGATCACGGCACCGATCCCCGGACCCGCGGCGCCCGCCTCGACGAACAACTCGCCGCGATCACCCGCATATGGACCGACGAACTCGCCGAATACCACGGTGAGCACATCGATTTCGACCCGATGTACGCCTGGCCCAAACCGGTGCAGACCCCGCATCCGCCGATTCTGATCGGCGGCGGAGAGGTGGCCGCGAAACGCGCGATCCGGCTCGGCCTGGGCTGGATCCCGAACGGGGTGACGGAAGCGGGGGCGGTCGCCGGGCAGCTGGCCGTGATCGCCGGCCACGATGTCCCGGTCACGGTCACGGCGGTACCACCCGATCCGGCGGTGCTGGACGCCTACGCCGCGGCGGGCGTCGAGCGGGTGACTCTGCGCCTGGCGACGCGTCCGGCCGAGGAAACCTTGCGCACGCTGGACGAATGGACTCCCCTGATCGACCGGTACCGCGGCTGAGCGCTGGTCACATCAGGAGGCGATTGGCTCCCCAGCTGCGCTTGACGTAACCGATCACCCGGTCCAGCTCCTCCCGGTTCACCGACGCCAGCTCGCCCGGTTCCAGTGGATCGAAATGGAAGATGTAGAGGCGGGAGGCGAACTGTTCGAAGGGCAGCGAGGCCTCACCGAACCGTTCGCCCTGACCCGCGGTGCCGACCACCACGCCGTCACCCCAGTCCTGGCCGCTGTCGTTGTTGGGGTTGTAGAAGTAGACCCGCATCTGCTCCTGCGGATCGAGGGCCACCCGCAGGATGGTGATCGCATGCCAGCCGACGAACCGGGCCGCGCTGTCGGTGACGGCGATCCCGGCGGGCTGGGGGTGGATCAGCGGCTGGTTGCCGTTGTGGAACGGGTGGTAGCCGGCGTAGAAGTGCCGGAGGAACTCGTCCAGATCGATCAGGTTGCCCGTGGCTACGTCGACATTGATCCGGAAGCCCCGCCCCGACCACCAGCCGTGGAATTCGGGGTTCACCCAGCGGTGCGGATCGCCGTCGCGGTCCGCGCAGGCCCGTCCCATTTCCGCGTAGATGCGGTCCAGATGGGGCACCACCAGCAGCGATACCGGGTCCAAGTCCACCGGCAGTTCGGTCGCCAGGCCCGCCGCGCTGTCACGCGAGGAGATCGGGCGACCCTCGAAATGCATGACGACCTCGTCGTCGCGCGCCGCCCAGACCACGATCTGCAGCAGATAGTCGGGGTCGTTGTAGGCCCACATGGACAGCGCCCGGGCGGACTGACAGGTCGGATTGTCACCTTGGCCCACCCCGAGCGGCTGCCCCAGGATGGACAACACACCCGCCAGCAACCGGGCCCGCGGGGACGGCGAGGGTCCGAACGCCTCGTTCAGGCGCTGCTGGGCGTGTGGCGACAGCTGCAGGGCCAGCTGCCGCCACAGCGCCGGCGCGACCGGTCCCTCGTAGAGAATCCCGCGTTCGAGCATCAGAGCCAGCCCGTAGATGCACTGGGCGGTCTCCACATGCACCGCCTCGGCGATGAGGCTGCGGACCAGTTCGTGATAGCACAGCAGGCTCTCCCGCCCGGTGCTGGACAGGCCCAGCGCCTCCCCGAGCAGGTACTCGCCCTTGCCGAGCAGGAATCGCACCAGTACGGCGTGGTACGGCGAGACCAGCCCGGTGTCGTGCATCGACCGCGCGAAGCCCGCGGTCTCGTACTGCAGGGCGGAGGCGTCCATCGTTTCCAGCCGGGTGCGATAGACCTCCACGCCCGGATCCTCCCGGCAGGCGTCGGTGGTGCCGTACAGACTGCTGATCAACCGATCGGCACCGAGCCCGCTGGCGCCCAGATCGATCTCGGGGTTGCTGCGGGCGACCGCGATCTGGGTGATCATCTGTTTGACCGGTTCCACCTGGATCGGCCGCTGGCGCAGGATCCGCCAGATCTCGTCGACGAGATTCTCGAGGACCTTCTCGTAGCCGATCTCCTCCACCAGATGCCGGAGCAGTTCCCGCGAAACCTGCGCCATCCGGCCCTGCCGCACCCGTTCGGTCTCGGACGGGGGCGTGAACAGCAGGGTGATATTGATCGCCAGCACATGCGACAGGTGATGATGCGCCTCTTCGGCGGACACCATCGGATGCGCGTACTCACCCTTCGCCACGGCCAGCAGCCGCAGGTCACTCACGGTTTCCAGCACCACGGTGTCGGCATTGGCACTGCGTAGCGACCCGGTGCTCAGCGACGGGATCAAGATCTGGGGCCGCGCCCAGTCCGTACCCAGGAACAATCCCGCCGCCTCCAGCCGGGCCGCGCGCGCCCGGACCGCGGCGCACCCGCCGGGTAGCGGCAGCACCCGGCGCAGGGCGCCGAGCACCCGTGACAGCTTCACCTGCTTGCCGAATTCGCTGGTATCGGCGAGTGCCTGTGTGGCGCCGTCCAATGTGGCCAGATGTCTGTCCAGGGACGTCCCGCCGCCGTTGACTGGACTCAAGAGCCGAACCTCCCCGGCCGAACCGTTGTGCCGAACGGTTCAGATATAGAAATCGAGTTCTTCCTGTCGTTTCAACAGATCCCGCAGAGTGTACGGGTCGTCTCCGAAGAAGTACAGAAGTCCCCAATGGTTTCCGAACGCCGTGCGTTTGGTTACTTTCTCGGTCAATGGCGAGGACAACTCGTGCGATTCGAAGTATTCATGATCTTCGGTCTCCTCCGGTAGCGACAGCTGGCTCACCACACGCCTGCGGGGGTATACACCGAAGGTGCCGGCATGCCCGACCGCGTCCACCACCTCTTGCGGGAAGAATTCGGTGATCTCCTCCTCCGTCGTCTTCGGATCGAAGGCCAGGACCAGCGCATGGTAGGCATTGAATCCGTAGGCTCGCTCCAGGAGTTCGAACACCTTGAAACCGGGCGGGCGGTAGGCGACCTCGCCGAAATACATCTCGCCGTCGCTCGTCACAAAATACTCGGGATGCACGAAGCCGAATTCGATATCGAACGTCTTGATGAGACGTTCGACCTGCCGCGTTATCTCCGGCCGGTACTTTTCCAGTTCCGGGGTGGCGGGAACGAATACCGAATAACCCAGCGTCACATACTCGGATATGTTCAGGAACCGGATCTTCCCGTTGTGTATCCACGCCTCCACCGCGAATTCCCAGCCGTCGAGATGGGATTCCATCAGCACCGGGAACTCGTCGTCGGGGATCGTGTCGATCTCGTCGGGCGTCCGGATGACCCGATGTCCCAGGCAGCCGGCCTTGTCGAAGGCTTTGACATGAATCGGGTCGTTGGGGTCGCCGTCCAGTTTCATCAACGTCTGATTGACGCGCTTCAGGAACCGGATGACATCGTCCCGTTCGTGGGCCTCCTCGAAAATACCCACGCGAATTCCGCCGAGCTGCGCCCGGCGTTTCATCAGCGATTTGTCGCGTAGCAGCATCGCCTGCCCGAACAGCCGTGGGTTGTCCATCAGGACGGAATTGATCGCCCCGGCCCATTCGACGGTTTCCTCGAAGATCGGGATGGCTACATCGACCCCCATGTCCTGCAGCGTCTCCGCAATTTCCATCGAACGATCGTTGAGGCGTTCGAAGTTCCAGGGTACATATGGAATATCGTATTCTTCGCAATATTCACGCGCCCAGTCCGGCGCGACGACGACATAACGGCGATCGAATCGGTCCACGGCCTCGACGGCGTTGAGACTCCAGCCGAGAAGCGCGATATAACCCTTCTCGGGGTTCCGGTTTCTGGACTCCTTTTCCGGAATCGACAAGACGTGCCCCTCTCAATCCATTTTCACAGCGTCAGATTCAGGAGGGCGCGATCTCATCGCCTCGTCCCGGCTGCCCCGGCGGAACGGGCCTCGGGCGATACTTCACCCGAATCCGAGTCAATCGTCTCGATACGATTCCGGATCGGATCTTCTTATCGCCCTCATTGTCGGGGGGTACCCGGAGCGGGCGAAACCAAACCGGCACAGGACCGTAACGCCGATGCCGGGCAGGCCCCGCCGGTCATCAGGGTCGCTGCCGGCCCCTGCCCCGGCACCGGTTGTCCGCCGCTAACGCAACCGCACGCGGGACCGTATGCCCCGGGCTGGCAGACTCAGCGGATATGCGCGGAATCATTCTGGCGGGCGGCACCGGGTCGCGTTTGCATCCGATCACGCGCGGAGTGAGCAAACAGCTGGTCCCGGTCTACGACAAGCCGATGGTCTACTACCCGCTGTCCACCCTCATGCTCGCCGGGATCCGGGACGTGCTGGTGATCACCACACCCGAGGACGCCGAATCCTTCACCCGGCTACTCGGCGACGGCTCCCAGTTCGGGATCGCGATCAGCTATGTCGTACAACCGGTTCCCGACGGGCTGGCCCGGGCCTTCGTCCTGGGCGCCGGCCATATCGGCACCGATTCCGCCGCCCTGGTGCTCGGCGACAACATATTCCACGGCCCCGGACTCGGCACCAGCCTGCACCGCTTCGCCCATCTGGACGGCGGCGCCATCTTCGCCTACCGGGTCTCGGACCCGACCGCCTACGGCGTGGTCGAATTCGAGGACGGCAGGGCCATTTCGATCGAGGAGAAACCGAAGGTCCCACGGTCGAACTACGCGGTGCCGGGCCTGTATTTCTACGACAACGACGTGGTGGAGATCGCCCGCGCCCTCACTCCCTCGGCCCGCGGCGAATACGAGATCAGCGATATCAACCGGGCCTATCTCGAGGCAGGGCGGCTCAGTGTCGATGTCCTTGCCCGCGGGACCGCCTGGCTGGACACCGGCACCTTCGATTCGCTACTGGACGCGGCGAACTATGTGCGCACCATCGAGGAACGGCAGGGACTGAAGATCGGGGTACCGGAGGAGGTGGCGTGGCGAATGGGCTATATCGACGACGAGCAGCTGTGCCTGCTGGCCGACCCGCTCACCCGATCCGGATACGGTAAGTACCTGCTCGATCTGCTCGAGCACGGACGAAGTTGGTGAGTGTGTAGTGCGGATCAGTGAGATGGCGGTCCCCGGCGCCTGGGTGTTCACCCCCCGGGTCCACGGCGACGCCCGGGGCGCTTTCGCCGAGACCTTCCGGGCCTCGGAATTCGAGAAGGCCACCGGCAGGACTCTCGATCTGCTGCAGGTGAACACCTCGGTCTCCGCCGCGGGGGTACTGCGCGGGATCCACTACACCGATGATCCCCCCGGGCAGGCCAAGTATGTGACCTGCGCCTACGGCGCTTTCCTGGACGTGGTGGTGGATCTGCGGCCGGGCTCGCCCACCTTCGGGCGCTGGGACAGCGTGGTACTCGACGATCTCGACCGCCGTTCGGTCTTCCTGTCCGAGGGACTGGGACACGCTGTCCTCTCCCTCCAGGACGGCTCGGTCCTGACCTATCTGTGCTCACTGGAATACAGCCCCGGGCACGACCACGACCTGGACGCGCTGGACCCGGACCTGGCCATCGACTGGCCGGTCACCGGGCGCGACGGCCGGCCGCTGACCTATCTGCGTTCGGCGAAGGACGAAGCCGCGCCACGGTTGCGGGATCGCTGAGCCGCGCCGGCGCCACGGACGTCCGGGCGGGGGCCCGCCGGGAGACCCCCGGCAGCACGGGCTATTTGCGGGTTCCGCGCCGGAACCGCCAGAACTGCACCGCCCGCACGTCCTCGGAGAGCTGATTCATCGGTTCGGCCACATCCGAGAGCACATGGAACAGATCGTCGGCCATATCGCTGATGTGCTCGACCCGGGTCGCCAGCCGGGACGCGTTCACCAGGAATTCCAGCAGCAGCCGCACGGCCGCGGCGATCGAGAGCGCCAGCGGCACCGACAGCAGGGCCGCCAGCACCCCGAGCAGTGCCGATGCCTGCCAGGCCAGCACCGTCAGCGCGACCGGCGCGGCGAGGGCGAAGGCCAGGCCGAGCAGATAGACCAGCGGCAGCAGGGTCCGGGTGACGGGCCGGCGGAACTGGACGTCGAGCAGGCCGCGCACGGCGTCGGCGCCCCACTGCCGGACGTTCGCCGGGCCCGGCTCGGGGCGTCGCTCGTCCTCCTCGGCCGCCGCGGCGTCGGCGAAGCGCCGGGCGGCCGCCGCCCGCCAGCTCGGGCGGCGGCGCGGCCGGCGCACGGCCGGCCCGAGGGGCTCGGCGGAGCCGGTTCCGGTTCCGTTCACCGGTTCCGGCGGCCCGGATGACGCCGCCGGCCCGGTATCCGGAGCCTCGTCGGATGAGTCAGTGGCCATACCCGGATCCTCCCTGGATTCCGGCCCGTAAGCCAACAGGTGACCCGCCGATCCGGCCGGCCGGACGCCCCGATCGACTTGTGCGAACCGGACATAGCCGGGGGCCGAAGATGAGAGGAACCCGACAGTGGAAAAAAATCTCTGGATGGGCGTAACGCCCCGGGCACCCGGCACCGATACGAACCATGAAAGCCGGAGCTCAATAAACCGGGGAATGGAGATGACAGTGCGTACGACGTTTCCGACTTCCGTCTCGGCGGCCGCCAAGTCCGCTGCCGCGCGGGATTATGCCCAGCGTGGCTGGACTGTCGCCGAAACGACCAACGGCCTGTGCCTGATCACCGACGAAGACCTGTCCGCCGTCGAGGTCACCGGGGAGTTGGCCGCGTCGGTCCGCCGCTATCTGCGCGCGAACGATCTGACCGGTCCGGTGATCGAGATTCCGGGGCCCGAGCGCCGTGAAATCCATCTGGTCACCGGAATGCGCAAGGCCCAGCGTGCCGTCGAGGCGCTGCGCGAGGCCGGCGCGGTCGTCCACACCGACGGCGACGGAATCCCGCTGCCCCCGACCCACCTCTCGGCCGGTTCGGCCAGCTGGGGCGTGGGTCCCGACGAGGCCCGCTGGGTACCCCCGGTGGTCGCCCTCGGCGCCGCGGTGCGTTCGTCATTGGCCCGCCGGGCCCGCCGGCTGACCAGCGTCGCCTGCTGAACAACCCCGGGCGACCGCCCGGTACGAACCCGACAGCGATGAGCCCCGGTCCGCGAGGACCCGGGGCTCATCGTTGTGTCGTGTGACCGGAGTCCGGTCCGTAGCCGGAACCCTCAGCGGATCCGGAAGATCACCAGACGCTGCACCACGAAGTTGATGACCGTCGCCGTGCCCTGCGCGATCACATACGCCACCGGGACCCGCCACCACAGACCGTCGTCCAGAAGGTGGTAGAAGACCCAGTTGATGCCGACCTGGACCGTGAAGGTGACCGCGTACAGCGCGACCACGGCCAGGAACCGCGCCCGGCTGGGCGGGGCGTTGAAGGTCCAGCGCCGGTTCAGCAGATAGGCGGTCGTGGTCCCGGCGATGAAACCGATCGCCTTGGCCGGATTCACCGGCATATCGAGCACTTCGAGCAGCAGCAGATACAGGCCGAAGTCGACGACCGCCGACAGCGCGCCGGTGGCCACGAAGCGCAGCAATTGCGTTTTCAGGCCGATCGGAGCGCTCTGCTCTCCCGGAGCCTCGGATTCGGGACCGGTGGGCACCGGAAACGCGGGAACTTCGGTCATATCTGCACCATCGCCCGGCGCAACCCGGGCGCTCCGGTCTACTGCGTTGCTTTCAGGGGGCACCGCCCGAAATGTACTTGCCCGGCCGCGGCCGGGGGATCACGGGTGGGTCACGGCAACGGGATCCGGAGATCGGAACGAGTTGAACCGGAATCCACCGATACCTGTAGCCTCTTAGCCGATGTCCACGAAAGCTCCGACCTCGAATCAGGCGTCCGGTACCGAGACCTCGGCGGCCGGTGAACCCGACACCGGAGGTACCGGGTTCACGCTACCCACCCAGACCCGGACCCTCACCGGTTGGGCGCGTACGGCGGCGACGTCCGCCGAGGTGCTCTCCACGAGTGATCCGGAACTCATCGCCAAGGCCGTGGCCATGGTCGCCGAGGACAACGACGGGAAACCGGCGCATCTGCGGCGCGGCGTGATCGCCCGCGGTCTCGGCCGCTCCTACGGCGACAACGCGCAGAACGCGGGCGGTCTGGTCATCGATATGGCTGCGCTGAACAAGATCCACCGCATCGACCAGGACACCCGGCTGGTGGACGTCGACGCGGGCGTGAATCTGGATCAGCTGATGAAGGCCGCACTGCCCTTCGGTCTGTGGGTCCCGGTGCTCCCGGGCACCCGGCAGGTCACCGTGGGTGGCGCCATCGGCTCCGATATCCACGGTAAGAACCATCACAGCGCCGGCAGCTTCGGCAACCATGTGCGCTCGATCCAGCTCCTCACCGCCGACGGCCAGGTGCAGACCATCGGCCCCAAGAAGAACGCCAAACTGTTCTGGGCCACGGTCGGCGGCTGCGGCCTCACCGGCATCATCCTGCGGGCCACCATCGAGATGACCCCCACCGAGACCGCCTACTTCATCGCCGACGGCGATGTCACCAGCGGGCTCGACGAAACCATCGCCTTCCACAGCGACGGCACCGAGGACAACTACGAGTACAGCTCGGCCTGGTTCGACGCGCTCAGCCCGATGCCCAAACTGGGCCGGGCGGTGATCTCGCGCGGTTCGCTGGCCAAACTGGATCAGCTGCCCGCGAAACTACAGAAGAACCCGCTGGGCTTCACCGGGAAGACCTATCTCACCTTCCCCGATGTGTTCCCGAACGGCCTGCTCAACAACAAGACCTTCACCCTCGCCACCGAGATCTGGTACCGCAAGGGCGCGACCTACCGGCAGAAGCCGCAGGATCTGACGGCCTTCTACCACCCGCTCGATATGCTCGGCGAGTGGAACCGCGCCTACGGGACGCGAGGCTTTCTGCAGTACCAGTTCGTGGTCCCGCCGGAAGCGGTCGAGGAATTCAAGAAGATCCTCATCGATATCCAGGCCAGCGGGCACTATTCGTTCCTCAATGTGTTCAAGCTCTTCGGCGCCGGTAATCAGGCCCCGCTGAGCTTCCCGATCCCCGGCTGGAACGTCTGCCTGGACTTCCCGATCGCGCCGGGGCTCAACGAGTTCGTCACCGAACTGGACCGCCGGGTACTGGAATTCGGCGGCCGGCTCTACACCGGTAAGGATTCGCGCACCACCGCCGAAACCTTCCACCAGATGTATCCCCGGATCGACGAGTGGATCAAGGTACGCCGCAGCGTCGATCCCACAGGCGTTTTCATGTCCGATATGGCGAGAAGGCTGGAGCTTCAGTGATCAACGCGGTAGGCAATCCGCAGTCCATTCTGCTGTTCGGCGGGACCTCGGAAATCGGCCTCGCGATCTGCGCGGAATACCTGAAAAAGGGTCCGGCGCGGGTGATCCTGGCGGTCGTGCCGGGTGATCCGCTGCGCGATACCGCGGTCGCCCAGATGAAGGCCGCCGGCGCGAACCAGGTCGATGTGATCGATTTCGACGCGCTCGATACCGACAGCCACCCGAAGGTCGTCGATCAGGCCTGGGCCGACGGCGATATCGATGTCGCGATCGTGGCATTCGGTCTGCTCGGCAATGCCGAGGAGCTGTGGCAGGACCAGCGTAAAGCGGTGCAGATCGCGCAGATCAACTACACCGCCGCGGTTTCGGTGGGCGTGCTGATCGGCGAGAAGATGAAGGCCCAGGGCTACGGTCGCGTGATCGCGATGTCGTCGGCGGCCGGTGAGCGGGTGCGCCGCTCCAACTTCGTCTACGGCTCCACCAAGGCCGGGCTCGACGGTTTCTACCTCGGCCTCGGCGAGGCGCTGCGCCCCCACGGGCCACGGGTCCTGGTGATCCGGCCCGGGCAGGTCCGCACGACCACCACCATCGAGCACTGGAAGGCCACGGGCGCCAAAGAGGCTCCGTTCACGGTGGACAAGGAAGAGGTCGCCGCGCTGGCGGTGGACGCCTCGGAGAAGGGCAAGGAGCTCATCTGGGCGCCGGGCGCGTTCCGGTACGTGATGATGATCCTGCGCCATATCCCGCGCCCGATCTTCCGCAAACTGCCCGTCTGATTCGCGGTGGCCCGGCCGGTGCGCCGGGCTTCCCGCTGTCCCACACGGGTCGGGACTCCCCCGAAACTTCGAGGGCCGTCGCTCCGGATCTCTCCGGTGCGACGGCCCTCGTCGTATTCGGTCTCACCTCCCGCGCACGGTCGCCCGTGGTCGCGGCGGCTGTCAAACGCGTGTCATCCGCTGGCCCAATTCCCGGCGCAGCACCTCCTGAGACGGCAGGCGTCCGAGGACGCGTAATACCGACGGTCGTAGTTCTCGTTGCTCCTCGTCGGTGAGCAAGCCGACGAGATCGCGCAGTTCCATATCATCGAAGGCCGAGTTCATGCGTCCCAGGGTACGGCGCTCACCGGCATTCGTCATCCGTTCCGGAATTCCCTCACCTGGAAATAAACCAAGATGTGAGGGATGCCACATGATAGACGAGTTTCGATGTAGCGCAAGCCAGTTCACTTCTCACGGATGGGATCGTCGACCGCTCGGCCGCCCCGGGTTTCCGCGGAAACGGACAAATCGGCAGGTCGGGCGTCCGGCCGGTAGGGGGTGTAGCGCTCGAGCGAACCCCAGTCGCGCGCCCAGTCGTCGGAGAGATAGGTCGCGGCCGAATCGGCTTCCAGCAGTAGCTCTGTCCAGCCCAGTGGACCGCCGCCGATATGGTCCTGCCACGCGTTGGAGGCATCCGAACCGACCCGGTCGGGCAGGATGCGCCAGCGCGGTACCTCGGCCACCCCGTGGCTGTGATCGAACGGTCGCTGGCAACCGAACGCCAGCCCAACATGCCAATCCAGCAGAACCGGATCGGTATGGCCGACAACCGAATCCAGGGTGGCCAGCCGGGGCAGCCGGGGCGGGGTGAGCGCCAGCCACTGCCGGCCGGTGATGTCGTTGTCGACCGCGACCACCCGGACCGCGTTCACCTCGCGCGGCAGCTGGTCCAGCGGCACCCGCAGATTGCGCCAGGACGGGTTCGGCCCGATATCCAGCGGGGTCACCGCGCCGAGCACCCGCATGGTGCCGTCGGCGGCACGGGTCCCGTACTCCACGGTCACATCCTGGCCGTAGGTCATCACACCGTCGGCGTCCACCGATTTGATACGCCCGGCCGCGGTGAGCGCGAGCACCCGGTAGGCCGGGTCGGCCCGCATCTCGTCGGTGAGGTCGAGGCGGTACCACTGCGAGGTCAGTTTCGCCTGCTGCTGGTCGCCGGATACGTAACTACCGAGCACCGGCGTCCGGGCCGGGTCCAGGCCGAAAGGCAGTGCCACCGTGGAACCGTTGATCCCGGGCTGTACCGAGGTGCCGCCGCCGGTACCGGCGCCGGTGGTGGAGGTGGTCTTGTTCTCGGTATCGGATTCGACCGAGTTCGCTCCGCCGGAGACGGTCTCCTCGGCGTCGGCGGTCAGATCCTCGGCCACGCCGTCCGGGGTGAAACCGCTGGTCGTCGCATCGGGTTCGGTGGAGACCAGCCCGTTCGCCGGATCGCCCTCGTAGGGCTGCAGCAGCGAATCGGCGGTATTCGTCTCCACCAGTACGTCATCGGCCAGTCCGCACGAATCCCCGGCGACCGCGCGCAGATTAGATTTCGCGATCGAATAGGCGGGGTACTGGTCGATGGCGGCCTTCGTGAGCGAGGCGATCTCGAACAGCACCAGCAGCCCGGCGGCGATGGTGAGCGGCGCTGTGTATACGGCGCGCTGGCGCGCGCTGGTTCGGGGCCGAGGTGTCCCCTCCGGACCTGGGCGAGTGTGCGAGCCGGGTTTATACGGAGCCCGGTAGTGCAGCCACAATGCCAGCAGCAGTGCGAGCACGCTGAGCCCAAGGAAAACGGTCGACAGGCCCTTACCCGCGACCAGCGGCGCCTTGTCCCACCACGGGACACCGTAACTGGAGACGTACCACCAGCCGTTGGACCCGGTGAACGTGATCGCCAGCAGAAACAGCACCGCGGCGGCGAACAGAGCGCGGTTGCGTGGGGCCCGGATACCGTTGGTACCCACCGCCACCGCGGCCAGGGCGGCGAGCGAGCCGGCCAGACCCGCGTACACACCGAAATGGTGGGTCCATTTGGTGGGAGTGAACATCATCAGCAGCAGCGAGGCGAACACGATCCCGAGAATGCGTACCGACGGGCCCCGCGAGGTACCGGGAATCCGGCCCTTCCGCAGCACCTGCAGCACGCAGACCAGCAGGCACAGCAGCATGAGCAGCACACCGAAGCGGCGCGCGAGCGAGCCGTCCGGGGAGAGCATCAGCAGCGAATCCCAGCGGGTGCGTTCGTCGAACCAGGCCACATTGGGGCCGACCGCGGTCCGGACCCGGGTCGCCTCCATCACGGTCGACAGCGTCTGGTCGGCGAAGACCACCACCAGCACCAGCGTCCCCGCGGTCAGGCCGGGCGCGATCAGGCTCGCGTACCGCCACACCGCGCCCGCCCCGGCACCGCCGCGGGCCCGTTTGATGATGATCTGCAGGACAGGGCGGGATCCGGCGATCAGAGCCGCGATACAGATGAGCCCGGTCGGACCGGCCGCCAGGGAGAAGGCGGCGATCAGTACCGCGATCGCGGCCGGCAGCAGGCGCGCGGTGGCGATCGCCCGTTCGATCGAACACCAGGTGAGCAGGGCCCCCGCGGCGATCAGCGGCTCCGGGCGCAGACCGTTGTCGTAGGGCAGCCAGAAGGCCAGGAACACCAGCCCGGCGGTCCACAGCGCCACCTGATTGCCGCGGACCCGGGCGCCCAGCCGGGGCAGCACCTCGCGACTGATCACCAGCCAGCAGACGATCCCGGCCAGCAGGGTGGGCAACCGCATCCACGGACTGGACTCCGAGATCCGCGTCATCCACGCCAGCACCTCGTAGGACCAGCCGAACGGCGCCTCCGGGACCCCGAACCAGCGGTAGTAGTTGGCCATATAGCCGGCCTTCTCGGAGGCCCGGGCCATATTCAGGATGTAACCGTCGTCGGAGGTGTTGGCGCCGATGAAATGCCAGACCACCAGGATGCCCAGCACCGCGCCGTCGACGATCCGGAACCGCCACCAGTGCGACGGCAGGAACCGGCGCGCGCGACGGCCGTCGGCGGTATCGAGCATATGCAGTGCCAGCAGCGCGATCACGGTGAAAACGACGGCGCCGACGATCGCGGCCGTCTTCAGCGGAGTCGGTGAGGAGGTGAAACGGGAATCGATATCGGCGTGCAACCGGATCCCGGACAGCTGCGATTCGGGCAGATCGGTGAACACACCGACCATCTGCGGCCGGATATCGCGATCCACCCGCGACCGGAAGGAGGTGCCGTCCGCCCGCGCCCCGCCCACCAGATCGGTGCTGGTCGACGCGGCGGTGGAAGTCACCGCGAGCGATTCGCAACCGCCCAGTTCGGCCCGTTCGGCCGACAGCAGCGGAACATCGCGCAGGACCACCGACAAGGTGTCACCGGTGACCGTGACCCGCAGCCCACGAGCCGACGCTTTGCCCGATTCGTCCGGAACAGTGGTCACCACCGTGCCCTCGGCCGTGCTCAGCACCGAACACGGCACGGTCAGCTCCAGCCGCTGCGGCTGGTAGCTCACCAGCGGCGCCTCGACATCGACCGTCCCCGCCTGCGGCCACTCCAGCGCGGTCCGCTCCTGCCGGACCGGCAGAAACGGCGCCAGAATCGCCAGGACGAACCCCAGTAGTCCGGAAACCAGGGCCAGCAGACGGATACGGTTCATCGCTCGGGGAGATCGGTCCGGTCGCACGGGGCTCGACTCTAGCCGTAGCTTTCGGCAAGGCCCTTGCTCGGAGGGTGGGGGGCGTCTCGGAGCTGTCCTTTCAGAGGATGGTGGTTTGGTGCCGGCCTCCAGGAGATGGTGGCTCGGAGCCGGGCTCCCAGGGGAAGGCGGCTTGGAGGCGACCTCCCAGAGGAAGGCGGTGTGGAGGCGACCTCCCAGAGGAAGGCGGTGTGGAGCTTCCCCTCCGCGAAGGGTCGGGCTGTGATTTTGGAGCGGCTCCGCCGCTCGAGGGTG
>NZ_JBSFRU010000010.1:0-46127 GCF_053589395.1 Nocardia sp. NPDC003345 | reverse complement strand
AACCTTTCTGTCAGAGGTTGCCAGCACACTCGGTAACGGGTTCATCCGGATGGATACCGAGATAGACGGTATGGCCGCCTACTGGTCGGGCCCGGCCGCCGTCGGTTTCACCGACGGATGGAGGGAGGCCAGCGCCGGTGCGGTGCAACTGCTGTCGTCACTGGAAGCGATGGCCCAGCTCCTCGGTGTACAGTCCGGCGAATTCGCCGAGGTCGACGAGTCGCTGCGCGACGAACTGGCCGCCACCGAACCACGGCCGAGTTCGCTCAACATCTGACGCACGTATCAAGAGGAACACCCACATGTCACAGCACCGTGTAGACACCGAGGCGCTGGATGCCCTCAATGCCCAACTGCGGGGGCTGCTCGGGTTCACCGAAGACAAGCTGGTCGAACTACGGCAACGAATGAACGCGCTGCACAACGGGGACGGCACCTCGGGGCCGTGGACCGGCGAAACCGCCGAAGCCGCCCACACCGCCATGGACACCTGGAACGCCGGCGCCCAGAAGATGCGAGACGGTCTGGCCACGATGGAGGCCGCGAGCAAGGCGGCCCACGACTCCTACACCGCCACCTGTGCGGTGATCCTGGCCCGCCTCGATCGCAGTCCCGCTCCCGCGAGCAGTGCGCAGTGACGGTGCTCGACGTCGATACCGACGTCTACGAGCAGGCGGCGACCGCTCTGCTGAAAGCCGCGGACGACTACTACCTCGCCGTCGACAAGCACTGGTCCAAACTGGCCGATACCGGCGAATCCATGTGTGGTTCCTACGAGGAGGCCCGAACCTGGGCGGCCTCCTACGACACCAAGGCCAACGATCTGCTGGTACAGGTCAAGGCGATAGCGAACAACGTCAACGGCTACGGAAACGTGCTGCGTGAGCTGGGCTATCTGCACGCCCTCGGCGACCACAACGCCAATATGAGCCCCGGACCACCGCCGACCGAACCAGTGAATCAGATGCTGACGTTCGGAGCGGGCTGCCGACCGCCACTACCATCGTCCGGCGGACCGGGCGAGGGCCTGATCGAGGATGGGATCGGGCTACTCGACGAAATCGGGGTCACGGTACCCGACGGCGACACGGACAAGCTGTGGACGGTCGCGGCGATCTGGCGCGATATCGCCGCCGAACCCGCGGTGTCCGGGCTCGTGGCCGAAATCGACCGCGCCGCCGCCATGTTCGCGCCGATCACCGCACCCGAACTCGACCATATCGACGACGATCTGAAAGCCCTGTCGGCCGCGGCCGCCGAAACGTCGAACGGCTTCGGCGCGATGGCCACGACCACTGGCGAGCACCACGACGAACTGGTCAAGATGCGAAAGGACATCGAGGGCTTCCTCATCCAGCTCGCCATCGATGCCGCGGTGGAGGCAGCGGTCGGGGCGGCGGTCACCATCGCCGCGAGCCTGGTCACCTTCGGCGCCGCGGGCGTGGTCGCCGCCGGTGTCACCGCGTCCCGGCTCGCCGCCCTGTGTGCGAAGTACGGCCCGAAGATCAAACCACTGATCAGCCTGTTCAAGCTGCGCGGGCTGGGCCGCGGCATGAAAGACGTTCCGGACTGGTCCACCCACAAACAGCGGATGGACCAGATCTGGCAGATGATCAACAAGAAGACACCGGGCGGATACCGGCCTACCGGCACGAATTGGTCACTGACCCCTGAAGACATCAAAGCCTTGCAAATGGGCCAGATGCCGTCCCGGCCCGACGGGACGACGCTCAACCAGTTGCTCTACCGTGGGACGCCCTTGACCCCTGAAGAGCAGGCGCAGGTCCGCGCGCTGAACGATGCATTGGCCAAGTTGCCGGCACATGAAGGACCGGTGGTCCGGCATATGAACCTGTCCACGGATCAGCTGGCCCGCTACGAGCCCGGCCAGCCGATCACCGAAAACGGTTTCGTTTCCTCCAGCCTCAAACCGGACGGTGCGAGTAAAGCATTCGCCGACACCCAGAATGTCGAGTTCCAGATCGTGAGCAAAACCGGCAAACCGGTCGGAGACCACTCCGGTCTGGACGACGAAGTACTTTTCGGGTCCGGGACACCGTTCATGGTGCACAACAAGTTCCCCGGACCGGACGGCAAGATCATCATCCAAATGACCGAAATCTAGGCAGGAATCATTGTTCGGACGACTCATCGGCCGCATCAAGAAGGGACGAACACAGATGCCCGGCGCCGGGGACTATCTCAACAGCGAGGAATACGCTCGCAACCAGGCCATATTCGACCAGCTCAACACCGAGATCCAGGAGCGTAGAGAGGCCTACGAGGCCGATCCGAACCGGGAGACGATCGACGATATCGATCCCGAACTGCTGAAAAAGCTGCGCGCCCGCGCCAACGACATGGTCACACCGGAGAACGAGGGCCAGCGTCAGGAGGGGGACCGCTGGGTAGATGCGGCAGGTAACACCCTCTACACGCGCGGCGCGGACGGCTGGTACGACACGACCGGCACCCGCGTCTACGACCTGGTGTACAACCGGGTCGCCCCGCAGACAGGCACGCAATAGTCACCGCGGCAACCCACCGGCCTCTTGCGCAGACGCCCTCGCTGGTCCGAACCGGTCGCGGGCAAGACCCCTCCCCTGTGCTGGGGATGCGTCAGGATTCGGATCGGTGTAGTGAAGCGTTCTGACCACCGGTCGGGAGTGGTGGTGGCATTCGGGGTTCTGGCAGGGCTCGGGCAGCGCATTCGTAACCGCTTGGTGGAGGCCACCCACGGAATCGGCACCGGCGCCAAGAAAGCGACCGGCGGCAACACCGAGATCCTGCGTGACCTCGATCGGAAGACCCGGGAGGTCGAACGGACGGGATATGACGCCATCTCGAAGACGAGCTTCGGCCCGTCCGGACCGTCGAACCGGCAGGCCCCGGATACGCCGAGGTCCAGGCCGCGTCCCGCCCCCATAACCACCCGCGACGCCGAGGTCATCCACACGATGACCGCCGGGACCGGTTTCTTCGAGCGCATCAACAGAGGCTTACGCTCCGGAACACTCGACCCCGCGGACAGGAGGTTCGCCGAAGACCTCCGTTCGGCCATCGCCAAATTGCGCAGCTACTCGGGCACCGTCTTCCGCGGTGCCCACCTCCCCGCCGATGCCCTCGCCCGCTACAAGCCCGGCGCCATCGTCACCGAGGCCGCCTTCACCAGCACCAGCCGCACCAAGAGCCGGGCTTTCGGCGGCAATACGCATTTCAAGATCCGGTCGAGTACGGGGAGCAGACTGGGCGGGTACTCGGCGAAGCCGCACGAGAAGGAAGTCCTGTTCCCTCCCGGCACCAGGTTCGAGGTCGTGAAGGTCAAGTACAACCAGCACTGGCGCCGAACCGATATCACCATGGTCGAACGCCCGAGCTGAGACGCCCGCTCGCTTGACCGAATTCCCGCGCCAGGCCCCCGCCGGCTCGTCGGTGCCCCTCCCCTCGGGCAACGGCGACGACCTGCTAAGCGCAAGCGTGGTGCCACGCGGCGACAACAGTGGGCAGGATCCCCAGGGGAGCCGCCTGTTCGGCCCACTGATCCCAGTCCTCGGCGAGCCGCCGGTCGTCCTGGTGCAGCGCCGCACGACGCCGCCCCGCATACCGCGCCCGGGCCGTCTCGGCCGGCACCCGGCACCACACCTCCACGGCGCGGTCGGCCCGCACCCGGCGGATACCGGCCGCGGCGAACGCCAGGTCGCGCGGCCTGAACCACCAGGAGTCGATCACCACCGATACCGACGACGCCCGCGCCATCGCCCAGACCGCGTCCATCGCGACCCCACCGTTACCGGCGACGATCGCCGGATCGTCCACCCTCGCGGCCAGCGCCTCCTTCACATCGTCCTTCGAGAGGAACTGGGCACCCAGTGTGGGTGCCAGAGCCCGGCTCAGAGTCGACTTGCCGGAGCCCGGTAATCCGTTGACCAGCACCAGAAATTTCTCCACGAGACCCATCATCGCCGGGCCACGAGATCATGGAAACGCTCGCGGAAGAGCACGACCACCCGCCGTGTCGGACCGCGCCGCTATCCTCCGTCGATGGAACACGACCTCGTCGTCAGAAGCCGCCTGCGACTCCTGCTCGAACAGGCCACCGGCGGCTCCGGCACCGAACACGACGTCTACGCCACCGTGAAATTCACCCACGGGGTGGTCACCGCGCAACGGGTGAGTATGTGGGCCACCGCCGGCGGTATCCGGCTCGGCTCCTGGGTGGGTGAGCTCAAACCCCAGTACGTGCCCTTCTATTCGAACCCGACGGCGATCGAGGGACTCCTCGCCCTGGAAGACCGCGGTTGGACGGTCGCGGCGAATCTGCATCTCGCCTACCACAACGCCCGCCCGTTCCAGCGCTGGTATCCGCCGATGGCTTCGAAGGCGCGCGAGTACACCCAGCGGTGGTCCGCGGATCTGGAGTTCGCGGGCCGCCGGCCACGGGAGGTGATAGCCGACCCCGCGTTCGGCCACTGGCTCGTCGACCGCGGCCACATCACCCCCGCCGCGCTCCCCGGACTCCGCGACTGGCTCGACGGCCATTCCCGTAAGCAGATCGATATCCGCCCGAGCATCGCGATCGAACGTCCGCTCAACGGCTCCTCCCCCGGCGGTGCGGATTTCGTCTCGGTGCGCTCGGTGCGCACCGCGATAGACGAATTCCTCACCGCGATCCACGAACCTCCGCTGAAGTAGCCCCGCGACCACGCGCACGCCTATTCGGCACCGCGACTGGTGAAGTCGAAGGATCCGCCGTCGATACCCCAGGAGATGACCCGTTCCGGCCGGATCCGGATCACCGCGCGTTCCTGGGGCGGGGAAGGGCGGCTCCACGTCGTCGAGCGCCTCCGCGGTGCCGCGCACCTCGATACCGCGAATCACATACGGCTCCACCGAAACCTGCTGGTCGATGACGAACGACACCGTGCTGCCCGCCTCGACATTGCGGTACTTCCGGCTGGCGCGCATCCGCATACCACCGATATCGATCGTGCCGTCCGCGTTCACCCGGTAGTTGGTCGGATTGTTTTGCACGACGCCGTCGGGCGATACCGTGGCCAGCCGCCCGATCCCGGCCTCCGCGAGGAACTGCTGCTCATTGCTGGTGAAGGTCATCTCGATTACTCCTCGTGATCCCGCCGGTCGGCAGGTGACATCTTCGGGCACTGATATCTAGCGTCGCTAGAAACCAGAGCAACAGTAACATTGCCTCGCTAAGTTGTCTAGCGCCGCTAGCCTGCGGCGGTGATCGCGGATTCGTGCTCGAATCAGCAAGCGGCACATGCCGGATACAGCCGCGCGGTAGACACCCCGAGCGGCCTCCGGACCGGGCGCGGGCCCACCCGAAACCGCGAGGGTGCGCCTACCCGAAGAGTTCTACGAAGGAGCCTCCCGATGGCGGAGCGACGTTATCTGCACCTGAACCTGGTGGCCAACGACCTCAACCTGCACCAGGGCGCCCACCGGTACGAACGAGCCCACGGCGTCCCCGAGCGCAGCGCCTTCGAGCGCCTCCTCGAATACGGGAGATTCGGCGACGAGGGCCTGTTCACCGCATTGTTCGTCGGCGACATCCCCGGTATGCAGAGCTCCCCCGCGTTCGACGGCGGCCCCGCCGAACCCATCACCGCCCTGACCGCGATCTCACAACACACCCGCCGCGTCGGTCTCATCGCGACCGCGTCCACGACCTTCTACGACCCCTACAACCTGGCCCGGCTACTGGCCTCCCTCGACCAGGCCTCCGACGGCCGCGCCGGATACAACGCCGTCACCTCGGTGATCGACCGGTTCGCCCAGAACTACAGCCTGGGAGAACACCTCTCCCGCGAAGCCCGCTACCACCGCGCCGACGAGTTCCTGCAGGTCCTGCGAGCCCTCTGGGACAACCGCTCCATGCGCCCCGATCCCGACGGCCGCCCCCGCTTCCACGCCGAGCCCATCGACCATCAGGGCCCGCTGTTCAACGTGTCCGGGCCGCTCAACATCGCCCCCAGCCGCCAGCAACGCCCACTCATCGCGCAGGCCGGCGGCTCGGGTCCCGGTATCAAGGTCGCCGCCAAACACGCCGAGATGGTGTTCACCAACTCCTCCACCCGCGCGAGCGCCGCCGCCTACCGCCAAACCCTCGACAAGGCCCTGATCGAAGAAGGCCGGCCCCCCGGCACCGTCCCCGCCATCCCCGGACTCATCCCCTACCTCGGCCGCACCACCGAAGAAGCCGAGGAGAAACTGCGCGAACTCGACAGCTACGTCGACTGGGCACCCCTCGCACCACACGCCATGGGCCAGTTCGGCATCGAACTACCCCTCGGCGATATCGACGACCCGTTCCCCGCCCACCTGCTGCCGCGCCCGGAAGACGTCGAGCACACCATCAAAAGCACCTTCGGCAACTACGTCGGCCTCTACAACTGGATCCAGGAACGCCCGGACGTCACCGTGCGCGAGGTCACCGCCCAGGCCGTCGGCCGGGGCGGGGCCACCCACCGCAAATTCGTCGGCACCTACGACGCCCTCGTCGACGACCTCACCACCTGGTACGAAGACGGCAATATCGGCGGCTTCAACCTGATGTTCGCGACCGGATCCACAGCCATCCGAGAATTCATAGACGAGGTGGTCCCCCGCCTCATCGACCGCGGCATCTACCGCGGCACCCCCACCGACCTGCCCCTCCGCCAACGCTTCTGAGCCCACACCTCTCGCAACCCCCGTCGTCGCCTCGTGCACGGTCCGGCGTTCTGCCGGCTCCGGCCAGACCAGAGCCCAGACCAGCACGGCCGACGGCAACCCGATCGCGATCACATACCCCAGCACGATCACCGCTCATGCCTCACCAGTGACCACCGCGCGAACGACAAGCGGGGCAACACGGTCTCCACGTCGGCGATACCCATCACCCTGTTCAGCTCGATCGGACCGAGGTGGTGCGGACCCGGCACGACCACCGCGTCCACATCGGCAGCCCGGACCTGATCGAACAACGGGAGCAGCGACGACAGGTCGGGCCAGACGACGAGATAGCCGAGACGGCGTGCGAGTCGTCGAACCTGCGCCCGATCCCAGGCCAGTGATGTACTCGCGTCGAGATCCACATATCCGAGCGCGGTCGGCCGGTCTCGCATCGAATTCCCCTGTTCTTGTCCCCTGCGTTGACTGGCCGCACCTGCCGCCGAGGCATGCTCACCCGGCGGCGGGGCGTGATCGGGAACCTTGACAGCTCGACCATCGCAACCTGTTCCTCTGTGGAACAGTGGAGGTATGAGCCATTTCCAGCCAGAGGACGACCGCTACGTCGGTCGTCAGGTGCGCACGATCCGCGCCCGGCGCGGAATCTCACAACAGGTGCTGGCCGACCGCGCCGGGCTTTCCCGTAGCGCCATCGCGAAATTCGAGACCGGGCTACGGCCGATCGACTCGCGCAAGACCCTGCTCGCACTCGCCTCGGCGCTCGGAGTCACCGTCGGCGATCTGACCGGCAGCCAGGAACAAGAGAAGCTCGACCCCACCGTTGCCGGTTTCCATGCGGCAGTTCCGGATATCGAAACCGTGCTGTGGACCAAGGGCAATGTGACCGACACCCGCCCACCACGCACTCTCGACGAACTGGCCGCGCTGACCCACACCGTCACCGAACTCCGCAACGATTGCGATTACGCCGCCATCGGCCCGATGCTCGCACCGATGCTCACCGACGCGTACCGGCATATCCGCGACGCGAACACCAGCGACACCGCGCGGGCCTACGACGTATTCGGCATAGTTGCCTACGGCGTGGCATCGGCGTTGCGCGCACGCGGCTATCACGCACTCGCTTGGAGCGCCGCCCAGGAAGCCGAGCGCGCCGCCCACCGAGTCGCCGCCCCCGCACAGCTCGCCGCGGCCGCGTTCAGCCAGGGACAGATCATGCTGTCCCGGCCCGGCGCGCTACCCGCCGCATTGGCGACCACGCTGGGAACCGCCGAGAAGATCGCCGCGGATATCCGTACGGTCGGCGAAATCGAAACCTACGGCATGCTGCACCTGCAAGCATCCATCGTGGCCGCCACCATGGGCAGCGACCCGGAGCCGCATCTCATCGAGGCGGCCGAGCAAGCGGGCCGTCTCGACGATGCACGTCCGAACACCTCCGAGGCGCGCAACGAGTCCTTCGGCCCCGCGAATGTGACACTGTGGCGCATGTCGGCAGCTGTCGAACGACGCGAACCGGGACAGGTACTCGAACTCGCCCCGCGTCTCGACCCTGCCGAACTGCCCAATCAGGGCCGTAGGGCTCAGTATTTCGTCGAAATCGGTCGCGCGCACGCGATGCAGCGGAACCACCGGGACTCGCTGTACGCACTGCTACGGGCCGAGCACGCCGCCCCGCAACACATCCGCACCATGACACCGGTTCGCGAACTCGTCGGACACATGATGCGCACGGCCCGTCGGGATCTCACCACCGGCGACCTCGGCAAGCTGGCCCGGCGGGTGGGCGTGGTGCCCGCGTAGGACTGTCGGCCGTGTGAGGCAGGGAGTACCGCCTCAGCACTCGAGGCGAATCACATCGGCCAGCTCGCGCATCTCCGGTGTGAGCGTCCGCCGCTTCGCGATGATGCGGCCGAGAATGTCGCGCGCCGCCCGCTGCTCCACGAACCACGGCCGCGCTTCCCGGGACAGCCTTTCGAGGACTTCGAAAGCCAGGTCGTAGCGGCGCAATTCGACGTCGGCCAGTGCGACATCCAGCAGATGCCGGTTGCGGTTGTCCGACGTCGGCCGAAGATCCTGCGGGATGCCCCGCGCCAAGCGAAGCGCGAGGTCCGGCCGAACATCCACGACAGCGTTCTCGACTCGCTTCATCGCGACCGTCGCGGAATCGAATGTCGTCCAGTACTGGTGATAGGGCGTTCGTTCGGGTCGCAGTGCCATGGCGGCCGCACCGGCGAGACGCATCATTTCGTCCGCTTCGTCGGCCCGGTTGTCGCGCACGGCTGCCGCCGAACCCCGCAGCAGCAGCCAGCCCCAGGTGGATATCTCCCGCGTCGTCGCGACCGACAACCGCGGTTCCACCCGATCGGCCCACTCCGCGGCCAGGCCACGCACCCGATCGAAGCGCCGCTCCACGATCAACAGCCAGCACAGGGTGATCACGGCAGACGCAGCGTCCAGCACATCTCCGCTGGATTCCGCGTCCGCCAGCGATCGATCCAAGGCGAACCGCGCGGGCTCCGGCTGGCGAGTTTGTACCAGCACCGAACCCGCGAGTTGCAGCACCCGCGAACGCAACAGCGGCCCCGCCGCATTCCCCTCCCGAATCAACCGGGGCAGAACCCGGGAGAGCTTCTCGTACTCGTTGTCGTGGTACAACCGCGTCGCATATGCCAGCGCAGCCTCCAGACCAGGTCCCGGCTCACCATCCGCCGAGGCTGTGAGCGCGTCTCGCGTGGGTCCCCACAGCTTGCCGGCGCCGCTTGAATCCGGAATGGCCGGGTCGGGACCGAGCAGGGCTGTGAGCGGTCGGCCGAGAGCGACAGCAAGCCTGCGCAGCGTATCGATCCGGGCGTCACGCTCGCCCTGCTCGATCTTGCGGATGAGCGATAGGGACACACCTGCGGCCTCGGCGAGTTCACGCTGCGTAAGACCACGCCGCTTACGAATACTCTGGAGCCGTTCCCCGAGGTCCATAGCTACAAGGCTAAGCCGATTCAGCCGCAAGCCGCACTCCCCTCGTCTTCACCGATATCGAAGACCACCCCAGCGGGCCGCCGCTGAGAATTCCCGCGATTTCTTTCCCGTGTGTCCGGCGGAGCGCTCCGCTACGACGGCAACCTCACCGTCGCCATTCAAGGTCGCGGCTTCTCGTTCGCCCATATCGTCTTCCGCGAACCGCTGGGGTTTCGGCTGCTGGACGAGGCCGATCTCCTCGAGTACCGCAATACCTACAGCGAACACCGGGGCCAGCTGTGGGAGGTCGATCGAGGCGGCTGGCTGGTGCCGCACCACACTTCACCTCGCGCAACAGTTCCGCCTGGACCACGAGGTACGCCCGATACAGGCGCGGCCACCTGGCGCGGCGCCGCACAGAGGCGCCGCCGACCAGATGGCCGCGTGATCGGTTGCCGCCAACCCGACAGACAACCGATCCGGGAACGCGCGATCGGCGACCGGTGGATGAACCACCGGCCGCCGCTCGCACTCAGCGAATCGTCACCGCAACAACGCGTTACGCACATCGGTGACCGTGGCGCGACGCTCGTAGGCGATCCAGGCGAAGATCACTGCCAGCACCAGCGGGAAGATCGCCATCGCCGGCTCACCGGCGAGGAACGCCTGCGTTCCGGCAGCCAGAACCGTGAGCACCGACAGGCCCGCGGCGGCCAGGGCACTCAGGCGCGGCACCATCAGGGCGATACCGCCCGCGACCTCCACGATCCCGATGAAGATCAGGAGCGCGAAAGGAATGGTCAGATTTTCCGGCGCGTTCTCGGCCAGCGAGTTCGGCATCACCAGCTTGGGCCCGCCGGAGGCGATGATGAAGAACAGGCCGAGCAGGATCTGCAGGGTCCACAACACCCGGTTGCGAACCTGCCCCGGACGATGGGCGGTGGTGTCGGAGTAGCCGGCGGTGGGGTTGGCGGTGGTCATATCGGGTCCTTCGGGTCGGTCGCGCCGGGTTGGTAGCGCGTTCAACCGATGAGACGGCGCGTCATCCGAGTACTCATCGGTGCCCGCGAAAATGCCTTGCGCCTCGCGATCCAGCCACATCGCGGCCATCGGCACATCACGCCGGATGCTTCCGGGCGAGTTCGGCCGACCCGGCACGGATCACCGAACCGATCAGTTCATTCACACTGGTCTCGGGCTCCGCCATCACAGCCTCCTCCGGGGTACGCGGCAATGAGGATCTGTGTTCGCCTTCCCGGTCACGCCGCGACGCACCCGAGTACGAGATAGCAGATAGCGGCCGCAACGATCGTGACGTACTCGGAGTAGACGGCGGCGATCGCGACGCCTGCCCCGATCCCCAGCAGAGCAAGGCCTTCCATCCCGGTACCGGCGACTGCCATTACACGCGACACCTCGGAAACCGAGGTGCTTACCTGCAGAGTGCCGTACACCCCCGCCACGAGGAGTGTTCCGCTCAGCGCCGCGAGCAGCTCGAAGCCGATGACCAGCGGATAGATGATCGAGCGGAGATCCGCCGCCGCGACAAGGCAGCAGACAGCACCGGATGACAGCAGGCAGGAAACCACGATCAGCCGCCGCATGCCGAGCCTCGCCAGCACGCGATGAGCCGTCAGACCACCGGTGATGCCGCCCAGGGCTCCGAACGCGTAAAGCACTCCGACAAGGGCCGACGGCACATCGAGTTCATGGATCAGGTAGACGAGTGTCACCGGCGCGATCAGGCTGCCCACTACGCCCGATGTCCACAGCAGCGGGACAGGAGGCTGCCCGATGACCCGCCGTACGATCGCCGATACCGGAGTCTTCTCCGCTGCGGCCGTCTCGTGCGCGCTCACCTCATCGGCGTCGCCGGCCCGTCCGGATTCGAAGCGTCGCAATCGCCATATGACGGCGGCGGATACGAGGTTCAGCGCGGTATCGACCAGCAGGACCAGCGGAGCAGGCATCACCCGGGTCAACGCAGCTCAGGCGGATTGGCCGATGACGTCCGCCGCGCTGCCGATGCTGTTCAGTGTCCCGATGGCGCGGACCCGCTGCTCCGGCG
The DNA here is from genome assembly GCF_053589395.1 of Nocardia sp. NPDC003345. NCBI lineage: Bacteria > Bacillati > Actinomycetota > Actinomycetes > Mycobacteriales > Nocardiaceae > Nocardia > Nocardia sp. NPDC003345. The sequence continues at coordinate 34,414 of NZ_JBSFRU010000010.1, read as the reverse complement.
CGGCCAACTGGTTGACCGTCGAGTGACCACAACTCGAAACCAGCGTTTTCGCCAGCACGATCACGATGACGCTTGCCAGCAGAGTCGGCATGTTCAGCACGCCGAGCACCCACAGCAGCGGAACGACACAGGCGCCGCCGGCGGACACGACCTGACCGAACGCGTGCAGGGTTATCTGGCGGCTCCGCGCATCGACCCAGGCCGAGAGCGGCACCCGGGTCGGGAGGCTGACCGCAATCGTTGTGGCTGTGACGGCGCCGACCGCAGTTGAACCGGCGTCCAGTGTGATGACGACAATCAGAGGCAAGATCGCCTCGGCGACCGCGCCTCCGGTGAGAGCGAGCGACCTGGAGGCGAAGTATCCCCCGAGCGGGGATCTCGTTCGCGGAGCCGCCGTCACCGGGGTGCACCCGGCGGAGCCACTGAGCAGCCCGCGTCCGGATTCCGGACGTCGAACGGCTCGTCGTAGCAGCGCCGCACCACGTCCATCCCCGTCGCGAAGCACGCGATATCTTCTACCGTTCCGCATCGAGGAACCCCCGGCCCCCGCGTAGCTCTACTCCCCGGCGACAGTAACTCGAGGCCCCCCGGACATCATCGCGTGCGGGAAGCAAGCGAGCGACCACGTCGGCGTCGTCGCCTCACGCTGGGTGAGGCCGCGTCGTTTACGAATGCTCTGGAGCCGTTTCCGAGGTCCATGGGTACAAGGCTGTGCCGAAGACGTTGCGATCCATCCCCACCCTGGTATTCAGCCTCATCGCGACTGTTCTGCGACCGGAGGATTCGTAGTAGGAATCGGCAATGGGAACCGCGCAGCGATACCGACGATTCGCCCAACTCGAGGCGCACGGGTCCTCCCCGACCTACGAACAACTCGCGCTGAGCATCGCCGACGACCACGAGATTCTGGCCCTCATCGACGAGCTTCCCGAGCACAAGCGTCAACCGAACCTCGTCCTGGGCGCGGTCCGTCACCTCGGCGGACCCGGTGGCTCGTACCCGGTCTTCCGGGATTGGATCTTCGACAACTGGTGCGCCGTGCGGCAGATCGTGCTCTCCCGATCCACCCAGACCAACGAAGCCGGCCGGGCCGCGGTGTTACTACCGGTACTCGGGCTGATCGACGGGCCGCTGTCTCTCATCGAGGTCGGCGCGTCCGCGGGATTGTGCCTCTACCCGGACCGCTACAGCTACCGCTACGACGAGCGACTTCGCGTGGACCCGGCCGAAGGGCCGTCCCCGGTGCTGTTGACCTGCGCCACCTCCGGAAATCCACCGATTCCCGACCGGCTACCCGCCATAGCTTCCCGCACCGGCGTCGATCTCGACCCGATCGATATCACCAATGACGACGATATGGCCTGGCTCGACAGTCTCGTCTGGCCCGAACACCACACTCGCCGCGCGCGACTGCACCAGGCCGCCGCAATCGCGCGCGACGATCGCCCGCGTCTTGTCCGCGGTGATCTCAATGCCGCAGTCACCGGCCTGGTACACCAACAATCCACGGACACCACCGTGGTCGTCTTCCACAGCGCTGTCCTCAACTACCTCGAGACAGACGCACGATCGACCTTCGAAGCCACCATCCGGATCCTGCCCTGCCACTGGATAGCCAACGAGGGGCCCACCGTACTCCCGGATATCACGCGAAAGCTCCCGATCACCGCCGACCGGGTCGCCGGCCGATTCGTCGTTTCTCTGAACGGCGAACCACTCGCATTGGCCGGAGCACACGGGCAGACTCTCGACTGGATCGGTTGATCGCCCGCCCTCGGCCCCGATTACGATGCATGGCAGCAGCTGTTCAATTGAAATCACTCTCGCATAGAGCATTCCAGCGAGATGGGCCGATGAACGGCCATCGGCACATCAACGCCGGATGCTCTCGGCCGACCAGGGATTCACAATTTCCTCTCCTTCACCGGAGTAGCACCGGCCGGGATATCGGAATTCCCCTCCCGGCCCGGCTTCTCCCGCTCCGCGGTGCGGCGACCGGCGAACCGGCGCATCAGCGGGTCGTCGATCCAGTGATAGATCGCCGCCGCCAGCACCGTGGACACGACCAGACTCAGTCCGGCGAACCCCAGCCAGCCCAGCAACCCGAATTGCTTTCCACCTATGAGGAATCTGGTGATCAACACCATTACCGGGAATTGAATGAGATAGAAGGCGAAGGATATGTTACCCAGCCAGACCATCCGCGGAGAGGCACTGAATCCTCGGATGCCCGCCCGGTCGCGTGCTGCCAGTGTGGCCACCAGAGCCGTCATCGGCGCGAGCAGCAGCGCCGACATCTTGTAGTTCGGCGGCACCACCCAGGTCGCCGCGTACGCGATCAGCAGCAGGAGCACCGGCGGCGCCAGCCGGGTGTTTCGCCAGCGGCCCTCCAGCACCAGTCGCGCCGCGAGCACCCCGAGGAAGAACTCGGGCAGCCGCGAGAGCGGGAAGTTGTAGCTGAGCCAATAGGACGGGGCCACCGGGATATCCGGCTGCGCGAACCAGATCGGATCGGCATGCAGTTCGAAGTACGGTGACGCCTCACCCGGTATCAGTCGCGGCGCGAAGGTGTTCGCGATCCCTTTGGGCCCGGGCACCCACAGGTAGAACGCGGTGTGCAGCAACAGGATCGCGATCAGCAACCCCGCCAGTGCCCACAGCACCTGATGCCCTTTGATTCGGCGCACCAGCGGCAGCAACAGAGGAAAGCTCAGATAGAACAGGATTTCCGCGGCGAGCGACCAGGACGGAACATTCAGTCCGCCGACCGTCGTCCATTTCGGCACCCAGGTGTGGATCAGCGCGAGGTTCGGTGCCCACACCACTGCCCGCGTCAACGGGACGCTCGCCACCAGGATGAATGCGGCGGCCGCGACCAAGTGGGTCGGGTAGATCTTCAGCACCCGGCGCCAATAGAAGCGCGGTACCGAACTCCCCGGCCGGAATGACCAATAGATGATGAAACCGGACAGGACGAAGAAGAAGGTCACTCCCGCGGCACCCAGCTGCATCGGCATCACTTGATGGATCTGCCGGAACAACTCCGATTTCTGGAACGGATACACCGGCAGAAACACCAGGGCATGCAGAACGAATACGGCGAACGCCGCCCACCATCGTGCCCCCGTCAGCGACGGCAGCGCCGGTCGCGCCGCCGCCGCATCGAGGAGTTCCGGCCCGGACCCGATCCGGGTCGGCGCCATTTTCACCGGAGGATCTGCTGGTACACGGCCTCGGCGGCCACCGCGTCACCGTGCGCCGAGGGATGGAACGGGATCCCGGCCGCGTCCGCGGCGGGATCGAAAAGACCGTTCAGCCATGGGTCCGGTGAGCACAACCCATGACCCGCGGTCACCGAGCGAAGATCGACGAACTCGAGGTTCAGCAGTTGTGCCGCTTCCCGTTGCGCGGTGTCGAGGCGGTCCAGGTATTCGGTCACCGCGCGGCCCCTCGGCTGTATGATCTGCCCGGCGCCGACCACGTTCACGCACACGTGCTCCTGCGCCGCGGGGAACAATTCCGGGTACCCGACGAGCATGATCCGCGCGTTCGGCGCGTGATAGCGCAGATAGGTGATCACCTCGAGGATGCGCTTGGCGTAGATCTGGCCGGTGACGTTCCGGTACTCGGGGAACCGTCCCTGGTCGGCGGCCTCCAGCCCGCATCCGTCGACGAAATTGAACACGCAGGACTGGAACGACGTCATCAACGACTCGAGATTGGTCCGGGACCAGACGTCGTTCATCCCGGTCTGAATGGCGATGACCTCGGTCTCCGGTCCGAACGCCTGCTGCTCGGCCGCCTCGGCCGCCTCGTGCACCAGCCACCAGCCCTGCCCCGAGGAGATCGTCGACCCGCTACAGGAGGCGTCCACGAAATCCGGTGAGCCCGCGAGCCCCATCCGCTCGCTCAGCCGAGTCGGCCACGAGGTGGCCGCGTGCAGGCACTCCTTGGTGTTCGAGAACAGCTTCGGGTAGTTCGCGGTGAACGAATCACCGAGCACCACCAGCGTCTTACCCGCGGGCAGGGTGCTCTCGGCCGGCGCCGCCGCGGCCGGCGAGTACATGGTGGTCACAGCGAGCGCTGCGGCCACTACGGCGCCGGCCACTACGGCGGGACACCGAAAGAGTTTGTGGATCAAGACTTTCCTGTCGCTCAGTAGCCGGCCTGGGGATCGAAATCGGGCAGGGTGAGCGTCGGCGCGGGTTGCGCGGGCGCCGGCTGCTCAGCCGGGGGTTGCGGGGCCGGAGGTTCCGGGGCCGGCGCCGCCACCGGAGGTTCGACGGCCGGAGCATCGGCAGCCGGCGGTACCGGCGCGGGTGAAGGCTCGGCGGCAGCGGGAGGAGCCGGTGCCGGGCTCGGCGGCATCGGGGTGGTCGACGCAACGCTCGAAGGGGCTGTCGTGCTGGTCGCGGTTACGCTGGAGGTCGTCTCGTGATTCTCATGCGATGCGGAGTCCTCCCCACACGCGCTTACGGCGAGAACCACTGCAGTGCACGTGAACATTGTCGCCAGGCGGCGTTTCATGAAATTCCCGATCTTGTCGGCTTTTCCGGCATCCTCGAACCCCGCCGTTCCGAGCGACGGAGTATCCGAGGACAGAATGGCAGGATCCTTCAAACCCGTTCCAGCCCTGACTTTCTTGGGCAAGGCCCGCGAAGGTGATACGGCCGAGGTCGCCGATGATCCGAATGTATCGGGGATCACACGAGGCCGCGCCGTCGACGGTGAAGGATCGAGCGCGGGATCGCGTAAATGACAGGATAAGAAGTCGAGGTAGGAGTTGCCTGGTGGCCAAGAGCCCGTACATCGCCATCACACTGTTCGAGTTCACCTCCGACGCTCCGGACCATGTGCCCTTGTACAGGGAGGATGTGACCCTTCTGTACGCAGATTCCGAAGCGCAAGCGCGCGAACTCGCCGAGGAGAACTTCCGGAGCGACGGAGAAACCTACACAAGCGCGGCCGGCTACAACGTCACCGTCACTCCTACCGCGGTGATCGACGTCGTGGCGGCACTGATCGACGACCTGTCCGAGGGCGGCGACCTGTATGCACGCCACTTCCGTGACTTCGAGGCCTACTCGAAGTGGGAGCCGATGCTCAACGACGACTGAGCTCCCGGCAACCACCTGATGGCTGGTCGTGGTATTCGGGTCGTGGAGACGCTCCCGGGCAGCCCACGACCCTCGTCGCGATGGACAACCGGCCGACTCGGTCCGGCGATCGCACTGCGATCACCTCAGGTGAGCGGTCCGGTCGCGGTCCACACCCGCGCCGCAATAATCCATTGGTCCAAGAGCGCTGTTCTAGATCGAAACCTCTCGCCCGTTTCATATAACACCAGGTGAGAGGGATTTGTGGGGCGGGTGGGGCTCGAACCCACGACCAATGGATTATGAGTCCACGGCTCTAACCGACTGAGCTACCGCCCCTCGTCGCGACCAGGGGTCGCAAGTGTCGGATGGTACCCGTTCGGTGAGAGGGTCGCCAATCTCCGGTGCCGGGGCAGGTGCGCAGTCGGCCCCGGGCGGAGTGTGGTGGGTCGGGGCGGTCGGCGGGTGGCCCACCGCCCCCGGACTCCTATCCCCGGCCGCAGACCCGGTTGAGTTCGGCGGTGTAGGGGCCGAGGTCGGTGATGTTGTCGTCTACCAGGGCGTTCGCGTAGCCGGTGATGACGGCTTTCTCCTCGCCCTGCGCGAGTAAGGCGAGGCCGTGGAGGCGGTCGGAGAGGGCGGTGGCCGTCGCCGCGTCCATGGTGCCGCCGCTCATATCGACCGCCGCGTTGACGAACTCGATGGCCCGGTCGCAGAGCGGGGATTGGGCCTGGGCGGGGGCGGCGGGGAGGAAGAGCAGTAGGGCCGCAGTGGCGGTGAGTGCGGTGGCGAACGACGTCGTCTCGAGCATGTGGCGTGAATCCCTCTCTGAACCCGGCCGCAGAATGATGCCACAATGCGTCGCGAAGGCTGTTGTCGGCGAAGGAGGGGTCGTGACCAAGTTGTTCGTGCGGGCGCTGCAGGCGCATCAGTGGGTGTACGAGAAGAGCGGCGGGCTGGTGGGGCACCGGCTGCTGTTCGGGAATCCGACGCTGCTGCTGCGGACCGTGGGACGGAAGACGGGGCTGGCGCGGACATCGGCGCTGACCTATGCGAAGGACGGCGCGGATTTTCTGGTGACCGCCTCGAACGGCGGGTCACCGCGGCCACCGGGGTGGCTGGCGAATGTGAAGGCGCGGCCGGAATGTGAGATCCAAGTGGGGCGGCGCGCGTTACCGGTTCGGGCCCGGGCGACTCTGCCCGATGATCCGGATTACGCGCGCCGCTGGGGGTTGGTGGACGCCGTGAACCAGGGCCGGTACAGCGAGTACCAGAAGAAGACGAAGCGTCCGATTGCGGTGGTGGTGTTGACTCCCGCGGATGCCGAGGGTCAGTCGGAGTAACTCTCCGAGCCGGCCCGCACCCGCTCTCTACGCGCCGTCAGATCCGCCGGTGGCCGGCTGGCGAGATGGACTACGGAGGCAACGAGAATCAGGATTGCGAGTACTACCAATGCGGTAACCACGCGCAGCACAGTAATGATCGGGGGTAGACGCCGCACCCGAGAACGGTCTATGGTGCGCGCCGGAGGTGCCCGATCGCTCTAGACCGTTTTGTCGGATATGACGGATTTAAGCCCTACGCCGCTTCGTGCCGAATAATTTGATACATCTCACGAATAGCCTTGTGAGAGTGTGAAATCACGCAGTTCCAGACGATATGGAATCGGTACCGATGTGGGACGCGCCAGAGGAGACAATGCTCTCACCCCAGGGAAGGAAATCCAATCGGGCGAGCGAAACTCTGTGCAGTCCCACAAAAGGTTTCGCGTACTCCGCACCGAATATTACACGCAACTTGGAGTTACATCCAAAGCCGCACGTAATGGCCTCGCGGGGGCTCTCTTTCGCCGTCGGCGGGGATCGAGCCGCACACTAGGAAGAACTCCCACCGCCGCAACTACTCCCCCCGCCACCACAGCTGCTGCTGCTTCCACCGCCGCAACTGCTCCCGCCACCACAACTGCTTCCCCCGCCGCAGCCGCCGCTCCCGCCACTCGATCCGGAATCGCCGTACTCCCAGGGCACGGAACCGCTGTCGCCGGTCCGATGATGGGTACCGCTATAGGTTCCGGCGGTGAAGGTCCCGCCGGGCAGCCGCGGCGCTCGGTTGGTGACCGCCTTGACGATCGCGTAGATGATTCCCGCCACCACCCCGATGCACAGGGCCCCGAATACGAAAAGCACGAACAAGCCCAGCAGAAGTTCCATTTCCCAACGGTATCGGGGAATTCGCCTCCGGGCAGGTGAAGCCGGGATCGATCACACCCGGGCCGCCGGTCCGGAAACGGCCGGAAACGACCCAGGGCGATAATGGCGAGGTGTTCACGTTCACCGCATCCCGTCGCCGTCGTGGTATCGACCTCGCCGCGGTCGAACGCGCGGTCGGCGAACTCGAACTCCCCGACGCGGTATTCAAGACCTGCCCCTGGCGGCCCCGCGCACTCGTCGAGACCGGGCTGCGGCAATGGTTGCGCTGCTGCGGTCCGGCGCTGGCCGACGATCAGGTGATCGGGATGCCGTCGCATGCCGTGGACGAGGCCTGGCACGGGTTCATCCTGTGCACGCGGCGGTACGCGGATTTCTGCGAGCGCGCCTATGGGCGGTTCCTGCACCATTACCCGGACGGCGCGGACGAACCGGCGGCCGGGACGGGCGATATGGGGAGCCAACTCGGCCGGACGGTGGTGGCGTGGTCGCTGGTCGCCGGGCCGGACGAGGAATGCGTGCTCTGGGATCTGGACTCGCGGCTGGGCATCGACCGGCCCTGGGGTATTCCGGCGGAACGGGTAGCTTTGATAGAGGAGTCGATGCGCCGGGCCGGTACGGCCTGATCGGCTACCGGTTCGCTACATATTCACTAATCGGGCAATCCGGAAACATCGCCCAGGGCGGCCTGCGGTATCTTCGGCGGGGTGAGTTACTCAGCCGCCGCAGCGGCCACCACCGAACTTGCCCTGATGCCGGGATTCCTGGACCCGGTCAATCTGCTCAATTCGTTCGGCACCTGGGTCCTACTGGGTCTGCTGCTCGTGGTGTTCATCGAGTCGGGTCTGCTGTTCCCGCTTCTTCCGGGCGACTCGCTGCTCTTCACCGCCGGACTCATCGCCGCGTCCAAATCGGCAGAAATCGAACCGTTCGCACCCATCGGGGTGCTGCTGGTCCTGATACCCATCGCGGCGATCCTGGGCGACCAAGTCGGATACTTCATCGGCGCCCGGGGCGGGACAGCGCTGTTCAAGAGCGACGACGCGAAGATATTCAAGAAGTCCTATATCGACGAATCGCACGCGTTCTTCGAGAAACACGGACCCATCACCATCGTGCTGGCCCGGTTCGTGCCCATCGTGCGCACCTACGCGCCGCTCGTCGCGGGCGCGGCGAATATGAGGTACTCGGTATTCCTCACCTACAACGTGGTCGGCGGTATCGCGTGGGGTGCGGGCGTCACCATGCTCGGCTATCTACTCGGGCAGATCGCGATCGTGCGCGACAACGTCGATCTGATCTTCCTGCTGATCGTGTTCGTCTCGGTGCTGCCGATCGTCTGGGAGGTCTTCAAGCGGTACCGCTCGGGTCGCAAGAGCCCGGCGGCCGACAGCGAGGACGAACCGGCCGACCACCCGGCGTAGGCCGGTTGCCACGGCCCGCGTCATCGCGGGCCGCCCCGGCGCCGGGCACGCGGTTCCCGGGGACGAACCCGGGCGGCGCATCGACTCGGTCGGCGACACGAACGGAAACAGCACTGTGGCCCGGTGGAGACCGGGCCACAGTGCTGTGCGGGGTGTCGCGCGGAGCTCAGCGCACCAGGCGGCGCAGGATCTTGTTACCGAACAGGGTGCCGATGGTCTTCTCCAGCGTGGCGGCGGTGGCCTCGCTGTAGGGGTACCAGATGTTCTCCTTCTTCAGGCCCCACCGATCCAGCAGCACGGGTTGCGGGTGGGTGAACCCGCGCAGGGCGTCGCGGCCGTTCACCAGGCCCATCCCGCTGTCCTTGCGGCCGCCGAAGGGGGCCTCGGCCACGCCGTAGATCACCGAGGCGTCGTTCTGCACCACCGAACCGGTCTTGAGCTGCTTGGCCAGCCGCAGGACCTTGTCCTTGTCCTTGGTGAACACACTGCCGCTGAGCCCGTACTGGCAGTCGTTGGCCATGCGCACGGCCTCTTCCTCGTCCTTCACGCGCATGATCGAGACGATCGGGCCGAAGGTCTCCTCCTGCATGATGTCCATATCGTGGGTGACGTCCACGACCACCGTCGGTTTGAAGAACACACCCTCGGCGGTATCGGATTCACCGCCCAGCAGGATGGTGGCACCTTTGGAGCGGGCGTCCTCGACATGCTTCTCGACGATCTCGAGCTGGCGGTCCCAGAACAGTGGGCCGACATCTTTGCCGGAGGGGCCGTAGGTCACCTCGGCGGCGCGTTTGCGGACCTCCTCGATGAACTTGTCGGCGATGCTGTCCACGACGTAGATGCGCTCGACACCAACGCACACCTGCCCGGTGTTGAACATGGACAGGTACACCGCGCCCAGCGAGGCCCGGTCCAGGTCGGCATCGGCGCAGACGATCATCGCGTCCTTACCGCCCAGCTCGAGGGTGCACGGGATGAGGCGCTGCGCGCACGCGGCGGCGATCTTCTTGCCGGTGCCGACGCTGCCGGTGAAGGAGATCTTGTCGATATCGCCGTTGACCAGGGCCGCGCCGGTTTCGCCGTCACCGTGCACGACCTGCAGGACGTCCTCGGGAACCCCGGCCTCGTGCAGCACCTTGACCGCCCACTCACCCGAATGCGGGGTGACCTCGGACGGTTTGAGCACCACCGAGTTGCCGGCCAGCAGGGCCTGGGCGATCGGATTCAGCGAGAGGATGAACGGGCCGTTCCAGGGCGTGATGACACCGACGACGCCGAGCGGCTGATAGTTGATGACCAGCTTCTTCAGCGGCAGCATATAGCCGTGCAGGCGGCGCTTCTCGTCGGCCAGATCCTTGGGCGCCCGACCGCTCCAGTAGTTCAGGAAATCGCAGGCCGGCACCATCTCCACGGCCAGCGCCTCGACCCGGGGTTTACCGGTTTCCTGCATCACCGTCTCGACGATCTCGTCGCGGCGGGTCAGCAGTACCGAGACCGCGTTGCGGATGATCGCGGCACGCTCGGCGACCGGGCGCGCGGCCCAGCCGGGCTGCGCGGCACGCGCCGTGGCCAGGGCCGCCGCCACATCGTCGGCCGTGCTCACCTCGATCTCGCCGACGCGTTCGCGGGTAGCGGGGCTGCGCAGCTCGAGCCGGCGACGTCCGTCGGCGGTCGGCTCCAGCTGTTCAACGATGGCCATGGTGAACTCTCCTCACCGAGGAATTGGAACAGGTTCTACTTTAATTCGGAGCTTACGTCATGGTCGCGAGCCGCGCACCGAGGATCGCCCAGGCGCTCGGCGCGCTTCCGCTATCGACGGGCCAACCGAACTATCAACTGATTCAATCAAGTGATTGACACAGGCGGGTGGCGGGGGTCACTATCGAGGCGCGGTCCGGTTCCCGGACCGTGTCACCCGTCGGCAGGAGAGGCATGTCAGCCGAATCCCCGGACGCGAGTCTCACCGCGCCCTACACCATCGAATTCCCGTACAACCGAACCGTCGGCGAGAAGATCGGCACCTTCCTGGGCGGTCTGCGCGACGGCGAACTCTACGGCGTGCGCACCGGTTCGGGCGCGGTGTTGTGCCCGGTGCTGGAATTCGATCCGGCCACCGGCGCCCACACCGGCGACTTGGTGCGCCTGGCGCCCGCCGGCACCGTCACGCACTGGACCTGGGTCCCCACCCGTCCCGGCGACGACATCGATGCCGACCACTACGCCTGGGCCCTGATCACCATCGACGGCGCCGAGTGCGGTTTCTTCCACGCCGTGGATACCGGCGGCGACCCGGCCCGCCTCACCGCCAGCCTGCGGGTACAGCCCCGCTGGCGCGCGGAACGGGTGGGCAGTATCCGCGATATCGTCTGCTTCGAACCGGCGGAGGCGTCATGAGCACCCTGCCCACTCCGGTGGAATCGTTCACCAGCCCGCACAAGGTGGATTACACCTTCGTCGCCGGCACCGGACGGTCGACCTTCCTGCGCGGACTCGCGCACCGCACCCTGCTGGCCCGCCGCTGCGGCACCTGCGACCGGGTGTATCTGCCGGCGCCGGAGTTCTGCTCCCGCTGCCTGAACGAACTGTCCGAACCGTTCGAACTCGGCGGCACCGGCGTGGTGAAAACCTTCTGCGTGGTGAACTTCCCGTTCCCCGGCCAGATGATCGACCCGCCCTACTTGGTGGCCTATATCCAGGTCGACGGCGCCGACACCACCCTCATGCACCTGATCCGCGAGACCGAACCGGGCGAGGTCCATATCGGTATGCGGGTGGAACCGGTGTGGTGCGCCGACTCCGATCTCGACACTTCCATGAACAGCATCCGCTACTACCGGCCGATCGCAGGAGGAACCGATGCGTGATATCGCGGTGGTGGCATTCGCCCAGTCACCGGGAACAGCGGCCGATCGCGACGACGATATGGCCGAGATCCTGCTGCCCGTGATGCGGGAAGCGCTCGCGGAAGCCGGAATCGACCGCACCGAGGTCGATTTCTGGGCGTCGGGCAGCCACGATTTCCACGAAGGCCGCACCTTCGCCTATATCGAATCGCTGGACGCGGTGGGCGCCTGGCCGCCCATCTCGGAATCGCATGTGGAGATGGACGCCGCGTGGGCCGCCTACGAGGCGTGGTCGTGGCTGCAACTCGGCGAGGGCGAGATCGCGGTGGTGTACGGGATCGGGCGCGGTTCGCTGGCCGCGGATCTGGACCAGGTCACCGCGACCCAGCTCGACCCCTACTATCTGGCGCCGCTGCGGCCGCATCAGGACGCGATCGCCGCCCTGCAGGCGCAGGCCCTGATCGCGGCCGGGGCGCTGGAGGAGAAGCAGATGGCCGAAGTGGTCGCCCGGGCGCGGTCGGGTGCGGTCGGTAACCCGGCGGCGCAGGTCTCCGGGGCGGTGACGGTGGACGAACTACTGGCCGCGCCGTATCTCGCTTCGCCGCTGCGGGAACACGATCGCGGTCCCATCGGCGACGCCGCGGCCGTGATCGTGCTGGCCGCCGGTGATACCGCCCGGCGGCTGGCCGAACGCCCGGCCTGGGTGCGCGGCGCCGATCACCGGATGGATTCGCACTATCCGGGCACCCGCGATCTCACCCGGGTCGATACCGTGACCGTCGCCGCCGAGAAGGCCGCGCGGCAGGCCGGTTTCGGCGCGAGCGAGGTCGGGATCGCCGAACTGCATACCGAGTACAGCTATCAGGAACCCCTGCTGAGCGGGGCGCTCGGCCTCTCCGGTGCCGAGATCAACCCCGACGGCGGCCCGCTGGTCGCCCGCCCCACCACCGCGACCGGGCTGATCCGGATCGGTACGGCGGCGCGGCACATCCTGACCGGTCGCGCGGACCGCACCCTGGCGCATGCCACCAACGGGCCCGCGCTCCAGCAGAACATGATCTGCCTTATGGAGGGAGACCGGTGAAACTCGCGGTCGTCGGAATCGGACAGAGCAAACAGGCCAAGAAACGCAAGGTCACCATCGGCGCGATGGTGCGCGAGGCCGTGGACGAGGCGATGGCGGACGCCGAACTGGAGTTCGGCGATATCGACGCGATCGTGCTGTCGAAAACCCCGGACCTGTTCGACGGGGTGATGAACCCGGAGCTGTACCTCGCCGACGCGATGGGCGCGCGCGGCCTCCCGGTGACCCGGGTGTTCACCGGCGGCAGCGTCGGCGGGCACGCCGCCATCTACGGTGCGCATCTGGTGCAGGCGGGGCTGGCGCGCCGGGTGCTGGTGGTCGCGTATTCCAAGGAATCCGAAGGGGATTTCACCTGGGCGCTCTCACGCGGGCTGCCGTTCAGCGCCCAGCTCGGCGCGGGCGCGGGCGCGCATTTCGCGCCGGTGATCCGTGAATACATCCGCCGCTCCGAGGCGCCCGAGCACATCGGGTGGCAGATCGCGGTGAATCACCGGCTGAACGCGACCCGTAATCCCTACGCGCATATCCAGCTTCCGGATATCACCGTGGATCAGGTGCGGGAATCGCGGATGCTGTGGGACCCGATCCGGTTCCTGGAATCGTGCCCCTCCTCGGACGGGTCGTGCGCGGTGGTGATCACCGGCGAGGACGACGCGCACCACACCGGCCGCCCGCCCGCGTGGATCCACGGGATGGCCTGGCGCACCGAGACCGGGCATTTCGCCGGACGCGACGAGGTGAACCCGGAAGCCGGACGGCAGTGCGCGGCCGAGGCGTACCGGCAGGCCGGTATCACCGATCCGGTCCGCGAGATCGATACCGCCGAGCTGTACATCCCCTACAGCTGGTTCGAGCCGATCTGGCTGGAGAACGTGGGTCTGGCCGAGGTGGGCGCGGGCTGGAAGCTGGTGGATGCCGGCAGTACGGCATTCGGCGGCACGCTGCCGATCAACCCGTCCGGCGGGGTGCTCTCCGGAAACCCCACGGGCGCGACGGGTCTGCTGCGGTTCGCGGAGGCGGCGATGCAGGTGCGCGGTACCGCGGGCGAACACCAGGTACCCGACGCCCGGCGCGCTATCGGGCACGCCATGGGTGGCGCGGCCCAGTTCCACGCGCTCTGGGTGGTCGGCTCCGAACCGCCGGCCTCCTGACCGCACCGATGATCGCCGATACGGCAGCCGGCCGGGCAGCGACGATGCCCGGCGAACACCACAACGCGGGATACACGGCCCGCACCGGACGAGGAGAAAACAGATGACCGAGCGGGTGTACGTCGCCGGTGTCGGCATGACGAAGTTCGAGAAGATCCAGTCGCGGGACTGGACCTATCCGCAGATGGTCGCCGAGGCGGTCGGCCAGGCGCTCACCGATGCCGGAGTGCGCTACGACCAGGTACAGCGCGCCGCCGTCGGCTACGTTTTCCAGCCGTCCACGGCGGGGCAGCGGGCGCTCTACGATATCGGCCTCACCGGTATCCCGATGGTGAACGTGAACAACAACTGCGCCACCGGATCGACCGCGCTGGTCCTCGCGCGCGAATGGGTGCAGGCCGGGCTGGCCGATATCGTGCTCGCGGTCGGGTTCGAGCAGATGACCAAACAGGCGATGTCCGGTGACGGCACCGTCCCGAAGGTCACCACGGTCGATTGGCATATGGACGCCCTGAAGGCCGCCGCCGGTTTCAGCGCCGCCCCGATGACCGCCCAGTTCTTCGGTGCCGCGGCCAACGAGCATATGAAGAAATACGGGACCACCCGCGAACAGCTCGCCCAGGTGGCGGTGAAGAACCACGAACACTCCACCCGCAACCCGAAGGCCCAGTTCCAGGATGCCTACACCCTCGACCAGGTACTCGACGACAAGCCGGTCTCCGATCCGCTGACCCGCTCCCAGTGCTCCCCCATGTCCGACGGGGCGGGCGCGGCGGTGCTGGTGAGCGAACGGTATGTCCGCGAACACGGACTCGACCGCGCGGTGCCGATCCTGGCCCAGGAGCTGGTCACCGATACCGGCGCCTCGTTCGAATCCGGTTCCATGATCGACGTGGTGGGTGCGCCGATGGCGCGGATCGCCGGACAGCGGGTGCTCGAGACCGCCGGGGTGGGGATCGAGGATATCGATGTGCTCGAACTGCACGACTGCTTCTCGATCAACGAACTGCTCACCTGCGAGGCGCTCGGCCTGTGCGGCGAGGGCGAATCCGGCCCGCTGGTCGAATCGGGTGCCACCACCTACGGCGGGCAGTGGGTGGTGAACCCGTCGGGTGGCCTGATCTCCAAGGGGCATCCGCTGGGCGCGACCGGTCTGGCGCAGTGCACGGAACTGGTCACTCAGGTGCGCGGGGCGGCGGGTGAGCGTCAGGTGGACGGCGCGCGGCTGGGTCTGGCCCATAACCTCGGCCTCGGCGGGGCCTGCGTGGTGACCCTGTACGGCGCTCCGGGCGCGGTCTCCTAGAGTTCCGGTCATGACGAGAAGCCGGGTGCGGACCGGGCGGGTGGCACACCCGCCCGCCGCATCCCCGCGCCGGGGTCCGGCCGGAGCCGGCGGCGAGGCGGGCAGCCCGGACCCCGGCCACGGGCCCTCGTCCGAGGCCGATCTCCCCACCGATCAGCGGCTGATCCTGGCCGCCGAACGGCTTTTCGCCGAACGCGGTATCGACGCGGTCTCGCTGCGTTCGGTGATGGCGGAAGCCGGGGCCAACGTCGCCTCGGTCCACTACCACTTCGGTTCCAAGGATGCCCTGGTCGAGGCGCTCATCAGCCGGCGCAGCGAACAATTGCACACCCGGCGGGCCGAACTGCTCGATGCCGTCGAGGCGGCCGGCACGCCCGGCGCCCGCGCGCTGGCCGATGCCTTCGTCCGCCCGGTCGGTGAACTCGCGGCGGCGGGCGGCACCCCGTGGATCCGCTTGGTCGCGGGGATCATGAGCGGTAACCATCCGGCGCTCGCGCGGCTCACCGAGGGCTTCGCCCCGCAGGCCCTGCGGTTCAAAACCCTGCTGGAACAGACCGCGCCCGGCGCGAGTTCCCGCACCATCCGCTTTCGCCTCACCCAGGCGATGAACCTGACCTTCCAAACCCTCGGCGACCCGGACGGTTTGCGGGGCATGCTGGCGCTCAGCGGGACCCGGCTCTCCCCGGACGAACTGCTCACCGAACTCATCGACACCGTCACCGCCATTCTCACCGGCCCCCCGGACCGGTAATCCGACAGACCTGTGCGGGCGGCCGCCCGCACTCGTTACCACCTGCTCATAACGGGGAATCTCACGGTTCACCGGAGCCCGCTAACTTCCTCCGCGACAACAGATGTCGAGGAAGGTTGTGGTTTCAGTGCTCGGGACTTCTCCGGCCGCGGGACAGCGGTCCAACATCACCACGGCCCTTTCCGGGTATCCCCTGATGGATGCCCTGCTCTGGCGGCGTTCCCGCCGCTTCGCCCCGGGTATGCGGTTGAACGGCGGACCGCTGGAATACCACAGCACCGCGGCGCCGCGCCCGCTGTCCACCGACGAACAGGCGGCTCTGGCCTTCGCGGCGTGCGGAATCACCGGCCACACGCTGGCCGAACTGCCGTACGAGGACGGCGGTATCCCCGGAGCGGGCGGTGGCAATATCGTCGCCCGCTTCACCGGCCGGACCGTGCCCAGCGGTGACGGGATCCACGCGGTATCACTGTTCGTCATCGACGACGACGGTGTCTCCTGGGTGCGGCGACCGCAGGATCTGGACCGCGCCGAGATCCCGGAGCTGATCCGGCTCGCCCATGACCGGGAACTGCGGACACTCTACGAGCGCGTGCGGGTCCGGGTGTCGGATGAGCGGCCGGACGTGGAGCGCGCGCTGCCGTTCGTACCGCCGTTCAACCAGTACTCGGCGAATGTCGCGGGCACCACGTACTTCCTGCCGGTCGCCG
This sequence comes from Nocardia sp. NPDC003345, assembly GCF_053589395.1. Taxonomy (NCBI): domain Bacteria; kingdom Bacillati; phylum Actinomycetota; class Actinomycetes; order Mycobacteriales; family Nocardiaceae; genus Nocardia; species Nocardia sp. NPDC003345. The sequence goes on along the minus strand of NZ_JBSFRU010000010.1, from coordinate 17,842 downwards.
AGACCACCGCGCTGATGATCAACCTGCTGCTCTCGGCGTTCGACGACGAGTTCGCGTTCTATGTCCTCGACGAACGCAACCGGTTCGAACCGGCGGGCCTGGCGAAATTCGCCCGCTCGCGCGGCGGCCACCTCGACGACGACCTCGGCTCCGGCCGGGTGGTCACCGTCGGCTTCCTGGATACCTGGCTGGCCGAGTTCGCGGCGATCGAACAGGGCGCGATACTGCAGAATCTCGGGCTCATGACCCAGGCGCTCGGGCTCGGTGGCTTCCCGCATTTCGCCGCACACCCCTACGCCTGGTTCCAGGCGCTGGGCTTCCGGATGGCCGATCTGCGCTTCTCCCGGACCATCGGCGCCGGTCCTGTCACCACGACGGTGCTGCGCCTGACCGGGCGTGATATGCCGATGCCGACGGCGGTCGGCTTCGAGCACGGCGGCGAACCGCTCATCCGGCCGTATTGCCCGCCCTACCACCGCAATATGGAAGAGGCGGTCCTCGCGTTCGTGGACCACAAATTCGCGCCGGGCCGGGGGACGCTCCGCGACGGCGGCGCGCAGACGGGCTGGACCGACGGCGCGGCGGTGCAATCCGCTATCCCGCGCCATTCCGACCGGGCCATCGCCGCCACGATCGCCTACTGCGAATATCTCTACCGCCGCTACGGCCGGATCCCGACCAACAGCGGCCCGTTCCGGACCGTACTCGCCTACCAGGCCGGGGATCTGGATCAGCGGTTCTACGATCGCTTCTACCGGCCCGGGGCCCTGAGTCCCACCCAGTACGAGCGGGCCCGCGCCGTTTCCGGCGATTGAGGACCACGGCCCACATCGGCCGGCCGGAGCGTGGAGTCCCCGGCCGGCCGAGCGGTCCGGCTCAGTTGACCTGACGGCCTTCGCCCCAGTACTGGGCGCGCAGGGCCTTCTTATCCGGTTTTCCGAGCGGGCTCACCGGGATGCTGTCCGCGAAATCGACGGTCTTCGGTGTGTACACCGCGCCCTTGCGATCCTTGACCAGCGCCTGCAGTTCCTCGACGGCGACGGTCTGCCCATCGCGCAGTACCACCACGGCCTTGACCGCTTCGCCCCATTTCTCGTCCGGGACGCCGATCACGGCCGCGGCGCTCACCGCCGGATGCGCCGAGAGCACATCCTCGACCTCACGCGGGAACACATTGAACCCGCCGGAGACGATCATGTCCTTCTTGCGGTCGACGATGTAGAGGAAGCCCTCCTCGTCCTGCCGCGCGATATCGCCGGTATGCAGCCAGCCGAATTCGGTGGCCTCCGTGGTCTGCTCGGGCTTGTTCAGGTACCCGTTCATCACCAGCGGCCCGCGCACGCAGACCTCGCCCGGCTCGCCCTGCGCTACCTCGTTGCCTTTCTCGTCCAGCAGCGCGACATTCAGCCACGGCACCGGGCGCCCGCAACTGGCCAGCCGCTCCGGCTTGTCCAGGTCGTGATCGCCGCGGCGCAGCACCGAGATGGTCATCGGGCTCTCGGCCTGACCGTAGAACTGGAAGAAGATCGGCCCGAACTTCCGGATCGCCTCGGCCAGCCGGGTAGGCGAGATGGCGGAGGCGCCGTAGAACACGGTCTTCAGGCTGGACAGATCGTATTTATCGAGGTCGGGGCTGTCGAGCAGCGCGTAGAGCATGGTCGGGACCAGCATGGTCGCGGTGATCTTGTACTTCTCGATCGCCTCGAGCACCTTGGTCGGATGGAAGTACGGCAGCACCACGATCGAACCGCCCTGCTGCGCGGTCGGGTTCCAGAAGGCGGCGCCGGCATGGCTGAGCGGCGTGCACACCAGGAACCGGACCTCGTCGGGCCATTCCCATTCGGTCATCTGGATGCGCAGCATGGTGGTGCTACCCCGGAAGCTCATCTCCACGCCCTTGGGCTTACCGGTGGTGCCGCCGGTGTAGGCCAGGCTCATGGTGGCGTTGGGGTCCACGTCCGGCCCCCGCACCGGCGCGGGCGTGAAACCGGCCGCCAGTTCGATGAGGTCGGTACCGGCCTCGGAGGGGCCGAACGAGAACAGGTTCCGCAGCCCCGGGACCTTCTCCCGCAACTGCGCGGCGCGCTCGTCGAAACCGGTCGGATCATAGATCAGGGTCTCGACACCGGCGTCCTCCAGGACGTAGGCGTGATCGTCGAGCGAGCCCATCGGATGCAGCGCCATGGCCCGCGAACCGTTCACGTTGTTGGCGCCCTGGGCGAAGATGACCTCCGGCCGGTTGGCCGAGAGCACCGCCACCGGCGAACCGACACCCAGCCCGGCCGAGGCCAGCGCCTGCGCGAAGCGGCTGATCTGATCTCGCACGTCGCGGTAGGTCAGCGTCGCATCGTCGATATGGACCGCGGTGCGGTCGGCATAACGCTCGAGGGCCTTGCCCAGCAGGTCCACGGCCAGCGGCTCGCGGTGCAGGAGGGCGGTGTCGTCGACGTGCGGTTCAGTGTTCATTCGTCTGCCTTTCGGGCCGGCCCGCAGGACGGCCCAGCGATATCGACCGGTGCTCCGGCGGGGCCGCCGAACCTCGGGGGCCGTCGTCGCCTCACCGCGGCAGGCGAACCGCCCACCGGGGCTCGCAAACCGCCAAAACTATAACACGTTCTACTTTAACGGCGGAGTGGATCCCGCGGACTCGGCCGCACCCGCGACCACGCTCCGGCAGGCCGCCACATACCCGCGCACCAGCGGGCGGTCGTCGTCGGCGCGCCAGGCCAGGGCCAGTTCGCTCGCACTCACCCCGCGCACCGGCCGCACCACCACACCGTCGTGGGCCACCAGCGGCGCGTTGCCCGCCGCCAGCAGCACCACACCGTCGCCGTCGAGCACCGATTCGTAGGTCTCCTCGGTACTCGCGATCTCGCCACCGATGATCGGTGCCCGGCCGCCGCGTTCGTCCACCGCCAGGAAATAGTCGCGTAGTTCCCGCGCCGATTCCGGTAGCGCGAGGAACGGTTCGTCCAGCAGATCCGCGAAATCTATCGCGTCGCGACCCGCCAGCGGATGCGTCTCGGGCAGCGCCACCACCCGGGGCTCGCGGGCCACCACCACCCGGTCGAAACGCTCCGCGCCCGGCAACGGCAACCAGACGAAGGCCACATCGCTCGAACCGTCGGCCAGACCGGCCGTCGGGTCCGGCCAGCCCACCTGGCGCAGCACCGGTTTCGCCCCCGGATGCGATCTCGCGAACCGGGACCGGATGGCCGGGAGCAGCCCCCGCTGGGGACTCGTGCTGATACCGATGGTGAGCGTCGCACGCTGCCGTGCCTTGGCCGCCTCCACCTCGCCGCTCGCCTCATCCCACACCGCGAGCACGCGCCGGGCATACGGAAGCAGCGCCTCGCCCACGGGTGTCGGCCGGACCGACCTGCCGTCCCGGTCGAAGAGCGGAGCGCCGAGCTGCCGTTCCAGGGCCCGGATCTGCTTGCTCAGCGCGGGCTGCGAGACGAACAGCGCCGCGGCGGCCCGGGTGAAGTTCAATTCATCGGCGACCGCGACGAAGTAGCGCAGATCCCGACCGTGGACATCCATAACCAATGGTTATCACAGCAGGTCTTGGACATCGCCCCCACCGCGGATCACGATCGTTATCAGCACACCGAACCAGGGAGACAGCAGTGAGTAATCCGAAGATCTGGCTGATCACCGGCGCGAGCAGCGGTTTCGGCCGCGCGCTCTCCCAGGCCGCCATCGATGCCGGCGATACCGTCGTCGCGGTGGCGCGACGTACCGCGGCGCTCGACGATCTGGTGGCCGCCCATCCCGATCAGGTCGAGGCCATCGCGCTCGATGTCACCGCCGTGGACCGGATCGACGCGGTGGTCGCCGATATCGCCGCGCGGCACGGCCGCATCGACGTCCTGGTCAACAATGCCGGCCGCACCCAGGTGGGCGCCGCCGAGGAAACCACCGACCGGGAACTGCGCGACCTGTTCGATCTGCATTTCTTCGGCCCCGCCGCCCTGACCCGCGCGGTCCTGCCCCATATGCGGGCCCAGGGGTCGGGCGCGATCGTCATGATGAGCAGCGTCGGCGGGCAGATGTCCTTCGCCGGTTTCTCCGCCTACAGCGCCACGAAGTTCGCACTCGAGGGTTACGCGGAAGCCCTCGCCGACGAGGTGACCCCCTTCGGCATCCGGGTTCTGGTGGTGGAACCCGGCGCTTTCCGCACCGGCCTGTTCGGCCCGGGCGCGGCCTATTTCAGCGCGGAGACCGGCACCTACGCCGAGACCGCCGGGGCCACGCGCCGAATGGTCGAGAACAACAACGGCACCCAGCCCGGCGACCCCGCCAGGGCCGCCGCCGCCATCCGCGCCGCCCTCGATGCCGAGCGCACACCGCTGCGGCTGCCGCTGGGCTCCGATTCGGTGGACACCCTGCTCGGGCATCTCGACGCCGTGCGCGGGGAAATCACCGAATGGGAGAAGGTTTCCCGGGCCACCGCCTTCGAATAGCGGCCCGCGCCCTCCGCAACGACGCCCACGCCCGCCGGGCCCCCGGCCCCGGCGGCGCGTGGGCCGGGTGGTTGCCATGCCTCCGCGCACAAGGCCGGGCACTCAGGCGGCGGCGTAACCCAGCGCGAGGGCGGCTGCCACCGGCACCAGGTACAGCAGCGGATATGCGATATGCGAGTACGCGCGCGCTCGCAGCACCGTGACCACCGCCCCGAGGAAATATCCGATCAGGCCGATCGCCGCCGCCACGCCGAGTGCCGGCACGAACACGCCGGCCAGCATGCCCAGGGCGCCCGCGGTCTTCACCGTGGCAAGCCAGGGCCACCAGGATTGGGGCACACCGTATTCGGCGAGCGGTTTCACGACCCACTCGGCACCGATGAAGGTCGAGACGGCCGAGAATCCGACCCACAGGGCGGCCAGCACCGTGACGACGACAAAAGTGGTGTTCATGAGATACTCCTCATCGAAAATCGATTCACTACGTTGTAGTACTAACATGTAGTACTACAACGTAGTAGTGTCAAGGGCATGCCGAGAAAGACGTCGCGCCGCGAACTACTCGCCGATACCGCACTGGACCTCATCGATCGAGAAGGCCTGACACAGGTCACCCACCGCGCCATCGACACCGCCGCCGGCGTCCCGGCCGGCACCACCTCCAACTACTTCCGCACCCGGGCCGCGCTGTACCAGGCCATCGCGCAGCGACTGCTCGAACATCAACTCACCGAGATGGACCGGCTCGCCACAGCCGCCGACGGCGACCCGGCGGATCTGCTCGCCGGCCTCGCCGATCCCGACTCCGGCGTGGCCCGCAACCGCCTCCTGGCCCGAACCGAGCTGACCCTGGCCGCGGCCCGCGACCCCGAACTCGCCGACCTCATGCGCCGCCTCCGCGCCAGCGCGCTCCGGCAACTCACCGCCACCCTCCGGGCCCGCTATCCGCATGCCACCGACGAACAGATCGACGCCCTCGGCTCGGTCTTCACCGGCATCGCACTGGACCGCATCGCCCTCGGCGTGCCGGTCATGGATCCGCGCCTGCTTCTGGACGCGGTGATCACCGGTCTACTGCGCTCCGGCGAATGAACCCCCGCGTTGCCACCGGCAGCTCCGCAGCAAGACCAGTCACGGGCGAGTGCCGCGGTACAGCAGGTCGACTACCCGAGCCCGGCACCGGCCCGGCGATAGGGTCGGAGCATGCCCACTCCTGATTTCATCAGCCGGCTGCGCGCGGATATCGGCAACGACCTGCTCTGGCTTCCCGGAGTCAGCGTCGTCGTCTTCGATGAGACGGGCCGGGTTCTGTTGCACCAGCGCGCGGATGACCGGAGATGGGCGCTGATCTCCGGTATCCCGGAGCCGGGCGAGCAGCCGGCGGCCACCGCCGTCCGCGAGGTGTTCGAGGAAACCGCCGTCCGCTGTGTGATCGAGCGTCTGGTCGCGGTGCACTCCGAACAGCCGATGACCTACGCCAACGGCGACGTCTGCCAGTTCGTGAACATCTGCTTCGCCGCCCGCGCCGTGGACGGCGCGGCCCGCGTCAACGACGACGAATCACTGGCGGTCGGATGGTTCGGGCCGGACGAATTGCCCGAAGGTCTCTCCGAGTCCCACCGCTTCCGCATCGATCAAAGCCTGGCCTCCGAACCCGCCTGGTTCGAGCGGCCGCAGGCCTGACGATCACGACGGGTCGCGGACCACGTTGTCCCAACCGTCGTCCTCGCGGGGCGGCCGGACGGGCGACGGCTCGTACGGCACGAAACCCGGGTTGGCAACCATGCCCTTGGCGGGATCGTCCCGGTCGACCAGTACGCCCTCGATCTTGTCGGCCGGGATTCCACCATGCACCACCACCAGCTCCTCGGCGGCGTTCGGGAGGGACTCCCCCGTCTTGTCCTGGGCATTCACCGCATCCCGCACCACATAGACCTCACCTTCGGCCTCGGACTGGAACCATCGGCTCCGCAAGGGAAAGCGCGCGGCCACTTCGGGGTCCTTCGACATGCAGATCCAGTCGTCGGCGCCCGGCCCGTCGAGCGGCACCCACGAGTGAGTGGAGTCGGTCATCGTGCTGCGGGGGCGGAATCCCTCGTCGTAGATGACCTCGGTCGATCGTTTGTCACCGCGGTAGAGCCTGCCCAGATAGGGTTCGCGGCGGGCGGTTTCGGCCGGGAACGCGAGGGTGCCGTCCATATCACGGGCCTGGCGTTCCATATCGGCCTTCCACTTCCACATCGCCTGGGCGGCCGGGCGGCCTGTCACACCCAGCTCGCGGAGATGGTCGAGCTTCGCGGCGACCGCCCGGCCCCACGCCCGGTTGATGGTCCGATCCGCGGCGTCCGGTGCCGACCGGTCGGACAGTTCTGTGCGCTGCACGTAGTCGTAGAAATCCCGGAATTCGATCCGCCCGCTGTCCAGCCGCGACCGCAACGTATCGCCCGCCGTATCCCCCCGTTCGGAGAAGAAGCCGGTTCCCGCGGGCATCCCACCGAGGAGGTCGGCCCCGGCGCCGTCCTCCCGGACCAGCGAATCGGTGTGCCGCAGATTGGCGCTCACCGATCTGACGTCGGTGGACAGGCAGTCGCCGACCATCTTCCCCGAGTAGATCGCCCGGTGGGCGATATTCGCCAGCACCGTGGCGATACCGGTGACCGAGATGCTCACGCCGCGCTCCTCGGCCGCCTATTCCGTCGCTCGGGCCGTACGCGCGAGCCGATACCGCAGCTTATGGCGCACAGGCGCCGCCGAATCGCCAGGCACGGGAAGCGCGAATCAGAAGCCCTGTTCACCGCCGGGCCGATCATCGGTCGCATCGGAAGGCCTCGACGCGCAGACCGGGCCGAACCGCTGAGCTCCACACGGCGGCGGAGCACGGACGGTCATCCGGCACAGGATGATGCGGAGTCAACCGCCCTGAACGCCCGAGCGGAACACTCACCCCCGGGCGGCGCGGTCGGACCAGCAACAATGCACCGGCCGGATCGCCGACACGGGCATGACCGACAAGGACAAGTGTCGAACATACGTTCTATCGTGCGGTAGCGTGACGCGGGTGAACATACATTCGACCGCGCCGGCACCCGATACCCGAACCCCAGGATGGCCGGATCTGGCCGATGTCGATCTACTGCGCGCCCTCGTCGAAACCGAACGCCGGCGCAGGCAGCTGAACGCCGTCATGCGCGCCGCGGTCGCCGAGGCCGAGCGGCGCGGCCTGGCCGCGGACACCGGCTATGGAGACACCGTGGAGCTGTTGACCGATCTGCTGCGTATCAGCGCCCAGGACGCGCGCCGGCGAATCGAATGCGCGACCCCACAGGCCCGCTCGCGTTCCAGGAAGGTATGGAGGGCACTGGCCGCCGCCAGCTGACGCGCCGGTTCCCGGCGATCAGCCGACCACCGACCAGATCAGCAGCGGTACCAGGGTGAGCAGGTAGGCGGCTCCCGCGAACAGCCCGATGCGCCCCACACGGTCGACGGTGCGTCCGTCGGCCCTGTTGCTGTCGAGCACCGGAACCAGCGGCCCGTTGTCACCTCCGTCGACGAGAGTGAGCGCGCTGGTCACCAGCAGGACGTCGGCGAGCAGCAGCAGCGGCCAGGCTTCGGCGGGGGCGGCGAAACCGGCGAAGATCAGCGGCCCCAGGACGATCGCCGGAAGAAGCCCGAGGGTGGCGACGAAACCGATGATCAGAAACCACCCCGCCGACGTCCAGCGAATCGATACCGCCACGGCCACCACACAGATCTGGACGACACCCATCAGGACCGGAGACATTCCGTCACCCCCGAACCACACGCCGGGACCGTCGCGGTCCCGGAGGAATCGAAAATTCCGGTCGGCCCACCGACCGAACCTGCCGACAGCCTACTTGCCCGAATAAACCGGGACATTTATTATCCCCATTATGAAAATGGGTGAGGGCGTCGAATGGAGCCTGCACTGCTGTGTCACGCTGACCTGGGCCGAACAGCTGTGGCCCGTCTCGATCGCACGGCTGGCCACCTGGTTCGATCTGCCGACCGAGTACCTGAAGAAACGGCTACAGACCCTCGTCCGGGCGGGAATCCTGACCTCCACCCCGGGCGTGCGGGGCGGGTTCGGGCTGGCCCGGCCGCCGGAGCGGATCACGCTGCTCGAGGTGGTGACCGCTGTCGAAGGGGGCGTGGACCCGTTCCGCTGCACCGAGATCAGGCAGCGCGGGCGCAGCGGGGCGACCGCGGACACCGAATTCACCGCGCCCTGCGGTATCGCGGTCGCGATGCGCCGGGCGGAACTGGCCTGGCGGCGCGAACTGGCGGCCCAGACCATCGCCGATCTCGCGGCCGCCGCGCCGGTCGCTTCGGCCGAACGCACCCGGCGCGGTCTGGTCGACCCGTGATCCGCTCGTACCCCGGCCGGCCGACCGGGGCCGGAAGGCACCGGAAGCACGATCCATCGAGGAGGAGCACATGCCCGGAATCGTTGTGGTGGGTGGAGGTTTCGCCGGAGTGTGGGCGGCCGCCGCGGCCGTGCGGCTCGCCCGCGGCGCCGGTCGCGACCTACCGGTCACCCTGATCTCACCCGGCGCCGATCTGGTGATCCGGCCCCGGCTGTATCAGGCCGGACCCGATCGAATGCGGGTCCCGCTGGACCGGGTCCTGGACCCCATCGGCGTGCACCGGACCACGGCCGCCGCCACCGCGATCGATACCGCCCACCGCACGGTGACCGTGGCCGGCACCGGCGGCCGTCACGAGGAAATCGGCTGGGACCGGCTCGTTCTCGCCACCGGCAGCACACTCGTCCGGCCCGCACTGCCGGGTGCCGAACTGCTCCACGATGTGGACACCCTCCCGTCGGCGGCAGCACTGGACGCCCACCTGAACCGGCTCCCGGAACTGCCCTCCGGCGCCGGACGATTCACCGCGGTGGTCGTCGGCGCGGGGTTCACCGGGCTCGAGATCGCCACCGAGCTGGCGGACCGGCTGGGCGCACTCGCCGCGGCACGGGCCGACGGCGAGCAGGCGCGGGTGGTACTGGTGGAGCGGTCCGAGGTGGTCGGCCCGGAGCTGGGCCCCGGACCCCGGCAGCCGATCCTCGACGCCCTGGATGCCCTGGGGGTGCGGCGGCGCCTGGGCGTGAGCCTGTCGGCGGTGGACCCGGCGGGCGTCACGCTCTCCGACGGCACCTCGCTGCCCGCCCGCACGGTGATCTGGACCGCCGGGGTGCAGGCCGGGCCGCTCACCGCCGCGATCCCCGGCACCCACGACCGGCTGGGCCGGCTCGAGGTCGACGCGAACCTCCAGGTCACCGGGGTGCCCGGCGTCTACGCGGCCGGCGATACCGCCGCCGCCGAGGCCGAACCGGGCCACCGGGTACTGCAGTGCTGCCAGCACGCCCTGCAACTGGGCAAATACGCCGGCCACAACGCCGCCGCGAACGCACTGGGTCTACCCGCCGCACCGTTCACCGCGACGCCGTACGTCACCTGCCTCGATCTGGGTTCGGCCGGAGCGGTCTTCACCAACGGGTGGGACCGCCGGGTGGTCGCCACCGGCGATACCGCCAAGGCCCGGAAGCGAAAGGTCAACGAACTGTTCATCTATCCCCCCACCGACGACCCGGAGGAACTGCTCCGGCAGGCCGACTACCGGTTCTCGGTCCGGCGGCTCGGCGAACCGGAACGGGTGTAAGAGGACCGGCCCGCCGGTTCGCCCGGGAGATACGGCCTGCCGGGTTCGGCGGAGGGCCGGGGATCGGACTATCCGGCGCGGACGAGCTGCCGCCCGGCCGGCTCCGCGACCGGCAGGTGGGATCGGGAGTGCCGCGCGATCACCGCGGTACCGGCGAGCGCCACCACGACCAGTCCCCCGAGCAGCACGGGGTATCCGGCCAACGGCTCCAGCAGGCTGAGCAGCGACGGCAGCAGGAAGCCGAGGTAGGCCAGGGCGTAGTAGGCGCCGGTCAGCGCGGCCAATTCGGCGGGATCGGCGAGGCGCTGGAGTTCGAGCAGGCCGGAGACCAGCGCGATACCGTAGCCGCATCCCAGCGACAGCGCGGCGGCGAACGCGAGTACCGGCGAGCGCACGGCGGCGGCGAGAATGCTCACGCCGAGCCCGGCGGGCACCAGCGTCATGGAGACGACGACCGCCCGCGCGCTGGTGGTCCGGTCCAGCCGTTTGGCGAACGGCTGCACGAGCACTCCGACGGCCAGGGTGGCGACGGTGATCGCGGTCGCGTAGAGCAGACCCCATTCACCGACCCGGTCGCCGACGAGTTGCGGCATGATCGCGTAGGCCACGCCCGCCGAGCCGAAGATCCACGGCGCCATCGGCAGAACCACCCGCCGGAACCGCGGATGCCGCAGTCCCGAGAAGCCGTGACCGGCGCGGATTCCGGCGCCACCGGTCTCCGGCGCCCGCCACACCATCGGCAGTACCGCGCAGGCCAGCGCCCCGTGCACGAGGTAGGGCAGCACCATCGGCGCCGGGCCCCACTGCGCCAGCACACCCGCCACACCCGCCCCGAAGACGAACCCGAGGGTCATCCACAGTGCGGCCCGCCGGGCCCCGGTGGCCGCGGGCGCGCCGGCCCGGACGGAGAGTTCGGTGACCCAGGTCGTGCCCACCGCCATCGCCACGGCGACCCCGAACCCGGTGACCAACCGCCCCGCGGCGATCCAGCCGATACCGGCCGCGCCGCCCGCCAGCAGCAGACTGGCGAGCATGGAGGCGACCACACCGGCGACCGCGACCGGCCGCCTGCCGAACCGGGCGGCCAGCGCCCCCGCGGTCAGCAGACCGGGTACCAGCCCGAGCACATACGCGCCGAGCAGCACGTTCACCACGAGCGGCGAATAGCCGGCGTCGCGGTACATCACCAGCAGCGGCGTGAACTGGTTACCGCCCCAGGCGCAGACGAAGATCGCGGCCACCGCCGCGTGCCAGGAACCGTTTCTCATCGCCGGTGCGTCCCGTCCAGGTGTGCCCGGAGTGCGGTGGCGAAGGTGGCGGCGTCGCCCGATTCGATGATCTCGATCAGTGCGGCGTGCTCGCGCAGGATGACAGGGATATGGCCGGGCACCGGCCCCAGCGCGGCGACATTCATCCGGCGCTGCCGGTCGGCCAGGCTCGTGTAGAAGCGGATGAGCAGCGCGTTGCCGCCGGCCTCCACCAGGGTGCGATGGAAGCGTTCGTCGGCCTCGGCGAAAGCGTGCAGATCGTCACCGGCGGCGCGGTCGCGCTGGACGTCGAGCGCCGCGCGCAACTCCGCGACCGCGGCCGGGATGCGTTCCGGGGTGCGCAGCAGCCGGCGCACGGCGGCGGTTTCCACCGCTTCGCGGGCGTCGAGCACATCCTCGGCCTCACCGGGCGGTACCGGCGCGACGATCGCGCCGCGTTTGGGCACCAGGGTCAGCAGTTCCTCGGCCTGTAACCGGACGAACGCCTCCCGCACCGGCGTCCGGCTCAGACCCAGCCGGCCGGCGATCTCGGTCTCGCTGAAGAGATGACCGCCCGGCAACTCGCCCGAGAGAACCAGCTCCTTGGTGAGCGCGTATGCCCGCTCGGCCGCGCTCGTGCCGGCAGCCGATTCATCCGATGATTTACGCACCCCGCCACTGTAACCATAGATGCAAGCTTGTATGCAAGCATGTACGCCAGCTCACTCCACGCTTTCCATCCGGACCGGGACGCCGCCCACCGGACCCGGGTGAGACATCGGTACGGTCGTGTCACAGTCCCCATCAGACGGCGAGCGCCGACCGGAAGAAACGGACACCGACGTGCACGAGGCCTTCTACCTCCCCGATCCGGCGGACCCGCGACGGTTCGAATCCACCGAACTGACCCGCGGCCCGTGGTCACCGGACGCCCAGCACGCCGGTCCGCCATCCGCGCTGCTCGGCCACGTGATCGAACGCTGCGAACCGCGACCGGGTTTCCAGGTCGGCCGGGTCGCGGTGGAGATCCTGGGCCCGGTGCCACTCGCGCCGCTCACCGCCGAGGCCCGGCTGGTGCGCCCCGGGCGCAGCGTCGAGATGATCGAGGCCACCCTCTCCACCGACCGCGGCCCGGTGATGCGGGCGAACGCGTGGCGATTCAAACTCGCCGACCCGGAACTGGAGCTACCCGAGCAGTTCCTGCCGACCGGCGCACGCCCCGGCCCGGATCGCGCACCCGACCCGGAACCGTTCCCCTCGGCCCAGCCGGTGGGTTTCCACACCGGTATCGAATACCGCTTCGTCTCGGGCACCTTCGCCGCACCCGGGCCCGCGGTCTGCTGGATCCGGCTGCGTTACCCGATCGTCGCGGGCACCACCCCGAGCCCGCTGGAACGCACCCTGGCGGCCGCCGACTCCGGTAACGGCGTGAGTTCGGTCCTGGACTGGAACCGCTATCTGTTCATCAACACCGATCTGACCGTTACGCTGCACCGGCAACCGGCCGGGGAATGGGTCTGCCTCGACGCGGTGACCCACCCGCAGCCGCACGGCATCGGACTGGCCGAATCGGAACTCTTCGACGAGAAGGGCCCGCTGGGCCGCAGCACCCAGACCCTCTTCCTCGGCCCGCGCTGAGCGGCGACGCATAACCGGCGAACCGGGGAATCGAGACCGATTCATTCAGGCACGCCGGGCCCGGCCGGCGAACCGGCGAGGTCGCGGCGAACCGCCGCACCCACCCGTTCGGCCTCGCCGGTGGCCAGCAGATCGATCAGCGCACCCCGCAGCAGGGCCAGCACACGGGTGCGTTCGGCCTGTCCCGCCTCGGTATCGCGGATGCGGGCCGGCTGGGCCGAGGCCAGCAGCGCCAGCCAGTCGGTGACCGTCGCGCGCGCGAACCCCGCCCACGTACCCCGCGGCTCCACCAGCGACCGCGTGTAACCCTCCAGCCACAGGGTGAGCAGCGGCCGGTGCCGGGGATCGGCGAGCCAGGTCCACAGTTGCCCGGCGACCACCGGTAGCCGGTCGGTATCCCCGGCCGGGTCGCCGGCGCCGAGTTCCCCGAGCAGCGCGAGCTCTTCGGTCCGCGCGCGGCCGAGCAGTTCCCGGACCAGCCCGTCCTTACTTCCGAACAGGTACAGCAGCACCCGCGGGCTGGACCCGATCTCCTTGGCCAGCGGCCGCAACGACAACTCCGCGAGCCCGTGGTCGAGCGCATACCGGTAAGCGGCGTCCAGTAGTTCGGTGCGCCGAGCCGAGGGAGTTGCGCCGGAGTCCGCCATAGGAGCATTCTGACACTACTGAAACACTTGTTTCAGTCGGGTTGGTGAAACCGCGTTCGATCGACCCGGTACAGCCGCGTTACGACCGAAATCGTGAAACGGCGTTCGGACCGAATGGTGAAACTGCGTTTCGGCGCGGGTGGCGATGATGCCGAACGAGGAGGAGACGAATGACCGAGGCATACGCTGCCACCGGGGCACGGCCGGAGATCCGGCCGATCGGCCAACCCGGCGATCTGGGCTGGACGATCCAGGCTCACGGTGAGCTCTACGCGACCGAGTTCGGCTGGAACACCGATTTCGAGGCCCTCGTCGCGGGGATCGTCGCGGACTACGCGAAGAACTCGGTCCCCGATCGGGACGCGGGCTGGATCGCCACCCTCGACGGCGAACGGGTCGGATGCGTCCTCTGTGTGCGCGAAGACGACGAGACCGCGAAACTGCGCATCCTGCTGGTGCACCCGAAAGCCCGCGGCCACGGCCTGGGCGAGCGGCTGGTGACGACCTGCCTGGACTTCGCCCGCACGGCCGGTTACCGGCGCATCACCCTGTGGACCAACAGCGTGCTGGATTCGGCCCGGCGGATCTACCGGTCCCAGGGGTTCCGGTTGGTCGACGAGAACCGCCACCACAGTTTCGGACAGGATCTCCTCGGCCAGAACTGGTCGCGCGAGCTGTAGCCGATTCCGGTGGCCGTCACCGTGGGACGACGGAGACGACCGGCGACGGCTCCGGTTCGTATTCGTAGGACGGCGACTCGACCGGGATAGCCGGGGTCTCCGCGGTCTTCGTCCGCGCTCCGGAATCTCCGGAACGGGTTCCCGGCGGGACCGGTCCGGAAGCCCAGAGCGCCCCGTGATCCGAGCGCGCGCTCACGGCCGCGAGATCCGTCCACGGGGTGCGGCCGGCGGGGGCGGCCACCTGTGAACCGGCCACCTGCGGGCCCGCCGTTCGCGGACCGGCCGGAGCCGCTCCCGCGGCTTCCGCACCGGACCATCCGGCGGGTACATAGGACGGGACCGTCCAGCGCGTGGCCCGATCGGCCGAAGTCACCCCACCGGACGCGGCTTCCGGAGCCGCGATCCGCGACACGCCGGGTTGCGCAGCGGCGGAATCGGTTCCGGGCCGTTGCGCCCACGGAGTCGGCAGCACGCCGACCGGACCCGGTGTTTCGGTACCGGAGGCCGGGGAGGAGTCCGGGACACCTGACGACGTACCGGCTCCCGGTCCGACTTCCGTTCCGGGAGGCTGTGAGGTGCCGGACGCCGCCCCGGTCGCGGGTGTCCCGGGCGCGGACGCGGTGCCAGGCGTCGCGCCGGGCGTGGGCGCGGGCATCGGCGCGGGTGTGCCCGGCGGAAGCGGGTACACCGGGGCGGGCGGCAGCACGGGCCGGCCGCCCGGCGGGTGTTCACGCTCGTGTTCCTCACGGTAATCGGCGAACTCGTCGCGCAGCGCCTTCAGTTCCTTCGAGAGATCGTCGACCTCGGCCGCCACCCGATCGCTGGCGGTCACCGCCTGGCTCAGGATCTCCCTGCCGCGGCCGAATGCCGCGTCGAGCAGATCCATCGCGTGGATCTCCCCGGCCACGCCCTCGGCCGGGGTCTGGGCGGCGCGGGTGTTGACGGTGTCGATCAACGACCCCACCGCGAGCCGCCCCTCACGCGAGATCCGCTCGGAGTCACGGCCGATCAGCGCCACGGCCCGCGCGTCCAGGTCCGCGAATCCGGCCATCACGGTGTCGAGGCGTCGCGCTTTCGCGCGATAGCCGGCGATACCGCTCGCCGCCACGCCGTCCATCTCTTTCGGCACCTTCGGCGCCGGTGGCGCCTTCCTGGTCCCGGTACCGAAACCGCGCCACACCTCGCACAGATATCCGGGCAGCCCGATATACAGTTCGCCGACGCTGCCGGTGAGGCCGGCCGGCATCCGCAGATTCGACATCTGCGCGGGACAACCCCCGTTACCGATATCGGTGGTGGCGACCTGGACGAGCGGCCGCGCCTGCGTCGACACCTCGTATCCGCCGAACGCGCCGCCGAAGGCCGCGACCGGCCCGCCGCCGTGCTTGTTCCACGGCAGCAGCGCCCTGGACGCGATCCCGTCGACCCGTTGCGCCGCGTTCGCCGAGAGCGTTTTCGTAGCGGCCGAGGTGATCCCGTCCTTGAGCAGGTTCCCGCCGAGATTCGTCGCCCACGCGCCACCGGCGGCGCCGATACCGGCGACCAGCGCTTCTTCGAATGCCGCGCCCGCGCTCTTGTCGTCGCCCAGCGCGCCCCCGGCAAAGGACCCGACCGCAGAGCCGAGCATCGCGCCGGGCGGCCCGAAGAACGCCGCGCCCAGCGCGCCGCCGACGAACGCACCGCCGTCGGCCCAGGTGAACCCGAAAATGCCCACACTTCAAGCTATTTCGGGAATCCAGCCCGCCGGAAGGATTCCTGACGCGAGCCTAACGGCCGCGCGCCGACTCTTTACGGATGGCGGATCCGTCCGGGAGTACGAACTGGCCCACGGCGCTCACGAGTAGGCACCGAGACGGCCCGGAAACGCGGAAGCCGCCGGGGCCTATGGTCGTCGACCGCGGACCCCGGCGGCAATCCGGGACAGAACTCAGACCGCCTGCTTCTCCCGGTCGGCGACCATCGTCAGCGCGATATCGACGATCATGTCCTCCTGCCCGCCCACCAGGCGGCGGCGACCGGCCTCCATCAGCAGGGTGCGGACGTCGATGCCGTAGCGTTCGCTGGCGGCCTCGGCATGGCGCAGGAAGCTCGAGTACACGCCCGCGTAGCCGAGGGTGAGGGTTTCGCGGTCCACCCGCACCGGCCGGTCCTGCAGCGGCCGGACCAGATCGTCGGCGGCGTCCTGGAGCTTGAAGACATCGCAGCCGTGCTGCCAGCCGAGCACATCGGCGACCGCGACGAACGCCTCGATCGGCGTATTACCCGCGCCCGCACCGTGACCGGCGAGCGAGGCGTCCACGCGCCGGACGCCGTTCTCCACCGCGACCACCGAATTCGCCACCGACAGCGACAGATTCTCGTGCGCGTGGATACCGAGTTCGGTCTCCGGGTTCAGCACATCGCGGTAGGCGCGGAGCCGGTCGCGCACACCGTTCATGGTCAGGCGGCCACCCGAATCGGTGACGTACACGCAGTGCGCGCCGTAACTCTCCATCAGCTTGGCCTGCGCGGCCAGCTGCGCCGGTTCGGCCATATGGCTCATCATCAGGAATCCCGAGACGTCCATACCGATCTCACGCGCGGTCGCGATGTGCTGGGCGGCGACATCGGCCTCGGTGCAGTGGGTCGCGACCCGCACCGACCGCACCCCGAGCCCCCACGCCCGGCGCAGGTCCTCGGCGGTGCCGACACCCGGCAGCAGCAGGCTGGTGAGCCGGGCGTTCTTCAGGTTGGCCGCGGCGGCCTCGAGCCAGGTCCAGTCGCTGTGTGAGCCGGGACCGTAGTTCACCGAACCGCCCGCGAGGCCGTCACCGTGGGCCACTTCGATGGCGTCGACGCCCGCGTCGTCGAGCGCGGCCACGATCTTGCCGACGTTCTCCGGGGTGATCCGGTGCCGGATGGCGTGCATACCGTCACGCAGCGTCACGTCCTGGACGAAAACCGACGGCGCCGCTTCGGTCGAGGTCATCGTGGATTCTCCTTGAGTATCGGGCGCGGCGTTCACGCGGTCTGGCTGTTCTGCGCGATTCGCTCGGCGACCTGCAGTCCGGCCGAGGTCATGATGTCGAGGTTGCCGGCGTAGGCGGGCAGATAATGGGCCGCGCCCTCGACCTCGAGGAATACCGACACCCGGTGGGTCGGGAACTTGTCGTTGTCCTTCGCCAGCAGTGTGTGCACCGGCTGATCGGCCGGGATCGCGTCGACCTGCACTTCCTGCTTCAGCCGATAACCCGGGACGTAGGCGGCCACATCCTCGACCATCTTCACCACCGACGCCTTGATCCGGTCGTGGGAATCCTCGTCGGGGGCGTTCACCAGGCAGAAGACGGTATCGCGCATGATCAGCGGCGGCTCCGCCGGATTCAGGATGATCACCGCCTTGCCGCGTTCGGCACCACCCACGGTTTCGATGGCGTGCGAGGTGGTCTCGGTGAACTCGTCGATATTGGCGCGGGGCCACCACCTGCCCGCACGCCCGCGTGGAC
>NZ_JBSFRU010000009.1:0-47081 GCF_053589395.1 Nocardia sp. NPDC003345 | reverse complement strand
TGCGCTCCCTCCCTCTGGTCGCTCCAGAACCGGGCGGGCCCCACCCTTGACGGATGCGACCATCCGGACAGCGGTACATGGGCGAAGGGGTATGCGACCGCTGCGGTCGGGTCCCGATCGGTGCGGGACCCGGTGTGCGTCCCGGCGCGACGCCGAGGGGCCGCGCCGGTAGCCTCATGGGGCTGGTTCGCCTAGGTGAGGTGCGGGTGCCGCATCGGGGAGAGGTTTCGTGTGACATCGCCGGATCGTCCGTTCGTGCTCGGCCGCCGCTCGTTCCTGGTCGCCCTGGGACTGCTGCCCGCCGCCGCGGCGCTGGTCTCCTGCTCCGAGGACGAAGTGGTCAAGCTGGTCACCGTCGATATGGACGGTTCCGATCCGGCCGTGCGCCCGCAGGACGATCTGTACCGGCACGTCAACGGCAAATGGCTGCGCGAATACCGGCTCCCGCCCGACAAGACCTCCTTCGGCGCGTTCAGCGAGGCCAACGATCGCACCCAGCTCCAGCTCAAGGAGATCATCGAGGGCATCCGGGACCCCGAGGAGGGCACCGAGGCCCAGCACATCCGCGACCTCTACGACGCCCGGACCGATCTGGACGAGATCGAGAAGCTGGGTCTGACCCCGCTGGACTCGATGTTCGCCGAGATCGAGGCCGCGAAGGACAAGCCGGCGCTGGCCGAGGTGATGGGCCGGCTGCCGATCGGCGGGATCATCGGTATCGGGGTGAGCATCGACCAGAAGAACTCCACCGCCTATATCGCCTCGATCGGGCAGTCCGGGCTCGGCCTCGACGAGCAGTACTACCGTGACCCCCAGTTCGCCGAGGAGCTCGCGGGCTACCGCACCCTGCTGG
Organism: Nocardia sp. NPDC003345; assembly: GCF_053589395.1. Taxonomy (NCBI): domain Bacteria; kingdom Bacillati; phylum Actinomycetota; class Actinomycetes; order Mycobacteriales; family Nocardiaceae; genus Nocardia; species Nocardia sp. NPDC003345. The sequence continues at coordinate 46,228 of NZ_JBSFRU010000009.1, read as the reverse complement.
AACGCCTCGCGAAGGGCGCCGGCCTGCCCGACCCGGCCGGGCTGGCCGACCGGCAGCTGGCCCTGGAGACCAGGATCGCCGCCGCGCACTGGAACAACGTGCGCAATCGCGATGCCGCCGCCACCTACAACGTCTTCGATTGGGACAAGGCCACGGCGCTGGCTCCGCAATACGACTGGGAACCCTGGCTGAAGGGGATCACCGATCGCCCGAAGGATCTGTTCGCCGAGGTGGTGGTGAACCAGCCGTCCTATGTCACCGAGGCCGGCAAGATCTGGGCCGAAACCGATATCGCGATCTGGCGTGACTATCTGAAACTCGCGGTCATCAAGACCTACGCGCATGTCCTGCCGAAGGAGCTCTCCGACGCGAACTTCGATTTCAACGGGCGGGTGATGTCGGGGTTGCAGCAGCGACCCGAACTGTGGAAGAACGGCGTCGGTACGGTCGACAGCAACCTGGGCGAACAGCTCGGCAAACTGTATGTCGACAAATACTTCCCGCCGGAGGCCAAGGAACGCGTCCAGGTGATGGTCGACGATCTGATGGCCGCGTATCGCGACAATTTCACCAATTCGAAGTGGATGTCACCGGAGACCCGGCAGGCCTCGATCGAGAAACTCGACAAGATCGGCCTGAAACTCGGGTACCCGGATAAATGGACCGACTATTCCGGCCTGAAGGTCACGCGCGGCAAAATCGTGGAATCGCTGCGGGCCATCAACGATTTCGAGGTCAAACGGTCGTTCGACCGGCTGGGCACCGAGGTCGACAAATCGGAGTGGAGCGCCTCACCGCAAACGGTGAACGCCTACTACTCGGCGGTGACGAACGAGATCGTCTTCCCCGCCGCTTTCCTGCAGCCGCCCTTCTTCGACAAAGACGCCGCGGTCGCGGTCAACTACGGCGGCGTCGGCTCGGTGATCGGGCACGAGATCGGCCACGGCTTCGACGATCAGGGCTCGAAATTCGACGGTGACGGCAACCAGCGCGATTGGTGGACCCCCGCCGACCGGGCGGCCTTCGACGCCAAGTCGAAGCAGCTGATCGACCAGTACAACGCGCTCGTCCCGGAGGGCCTGGCCCCCGAACAGCATGTCAACGGTGAGCTCACCGTCGGCGAGAACCTGGCCGACCTGCGCGGCCTGCAGATCGCATTGGCCGCCTATCGTCTCGCCGAGGAGCGGGCCGGGGTGACCGAACCCGACTACCACACGATGTTCCTGTCCTACTCGCGGATCTGGCGCGACAAGAGCTCTCCGGAGCGGATCGAATGGCTGATCGCCAACGATACCCACGCCCCGGACGAGTTCCGGGTGAACCAGGTGGTCCGCAATATCGCGGAGTTCTACCGGACCTTCGGCGTGGTCGAAACCGACGCGCTGTTCCTGCCGGAGGACCAGCGCGTCGAGCTGTGACGCCGTCCACCGATCGGTGCGGCGCCGCGGGAGCGCTCGCCGCAATGGCAGACCACACGACGACAAAGGCCGCGCCCTGACACGTTCCGTCGTTGCTCGGCGGCCGGTTCGGCTGCCCGACAGCGGTACCGGGCGGCCGGGGGCCACACGATCACATCGGGAGCGGGCGGTGGCAAGCCGGTGGCATTCCGATGGCAGTGAAATGTGCAGCCCGCGGGATTCGACCGGAATTGCCGTGTCAGTGCTGCCATATTCGTGGCAGTGATTTCTGATTGACGCCCGGCCGGGTCTGAACAAAGCTTGCTTCGAGTCGAGAAGATCGCATCGAGGCCTGCTGACCCAGGGAGTTGTTATGAGGTTCGAAAGATACTGTCTGGGTGATCGCGAATTCTTCACCAAGCCCTCCGGGCAGAAGCCGATCGGACCGATCCCACTCGACTTGGACCTTTCCGAATACCGTCTCGAAGTCGAGGAATTCTGGACGCACCTCCTCCCGAAAGCGGCGCGCCGGCCGGACATCCAAGGCTGGAAGATACATCTGAGCGCAGAATTCGGTAGCGAATTGTTCGTTATTCGGACTGCCGCCGAGATCTGCGATGATATGAAGGTTCCGTTCAAACATGTATCGTCGATTCGCGCCTATCGGCTGGCCAATTCCAAGAATGCGGACAGGACGGCATCGGGCAAACTGGTGACGATATATCCGTGCGCGGAAGACCTCGAAGCGATACTCGACCGGCTCGAGGAGAGGCTGGCCGGAACGGCCGGGCCACGCGTTCTCACCGATGTGCGCTGGAAAACAGGCCCTGTTTTCCTCCGTTTCGGAGCGTTCAAGCGGATCGAGCAGGACGGCAAGTTCTGTATCCAACGCCCGGACGGCACCCTGGAAGAAGACCTTCGGCAACCGTGGTTCAACCTGCCCGACTGGGTTGTGGTGCCGGAGTTCTTGCGGTCGGCGATCGCTCGGACCGAAATACACGACGTGCCGTTCCAAGTGACATCTGTTGTGCGGCAATCGAATTCCGGAGGCGTCTATCGCGCCGAGATGATAGACGGCCGGGAGGCGGTGATCCTGAAGGAGGGTCGCCGATACGCCGGATACACGCGTGACGGCGACGACGGATACAGCCGGGTGCGATACGAGGCCCGGATACTGCGCCGGCTGGACGGATCGGTACCCGCCCCCCGGGTGCTGTGGGAATCGGACCTCAGCGGTCACTACATGGTGCTGATGTCCGCACTGCCCGGCACCACACTGCAACAGTGGATGGTCCAGCGCATGCCGGTGTACAGCCTGAACGGCGCCGACTGGCAGGAGTACGCCCTCGCGTGTGAAGACGTGATCGGTCGCCTGTCCGCGGCCGTGGACGGGATCGCGGCCGCCGGCCTCACCCACGGGGACATCCACCCGCAGAACATCCTCGTGGATCCGGAGACACTCGAGATCGGATTGGTGGACTTCGAAACGGCGACCGCGTACGGGAGCACACCGACCCGCGAGATCAACGCCCCGGGCTACCGGATACCGAGCGATCTCGCGCCGGAGCATCTGGATCGATTCGCGATCACCAAGGTGATCACCGATATTCTGACCGGAACCGTTGAGCACGAGGACATCACCACCGAGCAGTACAACGGGGCCCTGCCGGCGCTGCTCGACCGATTGGCAGCCGAGAACGGTGCGGTCCCCCCTGCTCTCCGCCGCCTGGTCGCACGCCGCACTCAACTGCTGGAGAGTTTCGGAATCGCCGGAGAGGTCGTCGATCCGCCGGCACGCGGACACTTCATCGACCGGTTGCGGGCCGATCTGCCGACGATCCTTACCGCCGCGCGCAGCCGGCTCGGGCACCGGCCGACCCATTTCGACGCCTTCGAAGACGATCTCAGCGGCTTGGGATTGGGCCTGGCCGGGCACGCACTGGCACTCGATACGGCCGACCACCCGTCACTGATCGCGGACATCATGTCGGAAGCGCGGCACACCGATCGAGTCGGACTGTTCGACGGATTGTGCGGATCGGTGTACTCCTTGCTGGCTCTCGGGGCCGAGAGCGAGGCGGCGACCCTACTGGAGGGCCGGGATCTGCTGAACGATGCCCTCGGGCCGCGGATCTTCGACGGCGTGGCCGGGATTCTGCTGGCGGCGCTCGAGTCGGAAGCACACCCCACCGTGGCCAAGTTGCTCTCGGGCGACCTCGAGAGGGACATCGGTGATTTCGCGCGGCGATATCTGGCGGAGCCCGAGCGGTTCCGCACCGCCCACGACCTGCGGACGAACAATCTCACCCTGCAGCGGTCCGGACTCATGTACGGGGACCTCGGGTATGGGTGGCTGTTCGCGGCAGCCCACCGGCGCTTCGGCGATCCGTTGTTCGCCGAGGCCATGAACAGTGCCATGCGCGCGGAGCTGCGAGGTTACGCCCTCCACCCATCGGGCGGCCTGCAGTACCAGGACAGCGGTCGCCTGTTGCCCTACCTCGCCACCGGATCCGCGGGCTTCGGCGTCGTACTCCAGAGCGTGGAGCGGGATCTGCTCGACCCAGGGGTGGCCGCGGCGCTGGCCGATCTCCTCACCGCGTGCACCCCCGCCTTCAGCGTCGGATGCGGGCTGTTCAACGGTTACGCGGGATTGTTCTACGGCGCCAACGGCCTGCGCCGGTTCATGGGACTCGACGAGACGCCGCTGACCGAACTCGATGCCGCGGTCGGCGGCCTCGGCGTGCGTACATCCTTCAAGGCGTGGGCGGTGCCCGGCGACGGGAACTTCCGGTTGACCACGGACCTGGCCACCGGGTCCAGCGGAATCATTCACGCGGCGAACATGATCGCGGCGGGCGACTACCGATTGTTGCCGCCACTTCAGACGTGATGCCGAGTCGGCGTCATGACCTCGTAGAAGCACGGGGTTTCGAGTATCCGAGCAAGAAAGACGAAATCAGAGATGACCCAGCTCAATGTGATGGATTTGCAGCAGATCGCCGGCCAGGCCCCGGGCGAAACCCAGACCGCCTGGAGCACGATCAGCTGGTCGAAGTGTGACGGACCGAGCGCGCTCAGCCAGAGCAACTGCGGCTGGTAACCATCCGCAACACAGCGCGGAAACGACGCCGCGCACCCGGTGCGAGCGCACCGGGTGCGCGGCGTCACCGCACGGCCACTGCGGCGATGTGGTCGCGGCGGAGAATGGAGCAGGCAGTGGGACCGAGTCCGGAATCCGGGAACCGGCAGCGCGACTCCTTACTGGTGGCGGTCGAGAATATCGCCGAGCCCGACTGGGTCGAGGCCCGCAAGACGGTCGCGAACGCCGGTATGGCCGACAGTTTGCGAAAACTACCGAAGCTGCTCGGTGTCACGGTATCGACCGCTTGGGCGAGTGCTCCCTGGCTGGTGATCGCCGCCGGGGTCATCAGCGTGCTGTGCGGGTTTCTGACCGCATTGGGGCTGCTGGTCACGGCCGATGCCCTCTCGATTGTGCTCGAGTCGGCAGTCACTCCGGAGCATCTGGCGAATTCGCTTCGTGAGATCGTCGTCGTCATCGTGGTCTTCTCGACCCGAGCGTCGCTCGAGAGCCTGCAGCGAGCGATCGAGGCGAGCATCCGGCCGCATATCGCCTACGCCGCCGAGAACACAATCGCGCGAACCGTATCGCGAGTAGATGTGATCGCCTTCGAGGACGCGAGTTTCCGGGAGCTGGTCACCCAGGGCGGCGGTACCGGCGTTCGCGCGCTCGCGGCCGGCGCCGTCCCGGTGCTCGGATTGTTGTCGTCCGCGGCGACGGTCGGAGCATCGATCATCGCCACGGCCGTTTTTCACCCGTTACTGGCGGCGGGTATCGCGGTGGCATGCGTGCCCTCCGCGTGGGCGGCGTCCAGAAGCAGTAGATTGAACAACCTGTACATGCTGGAATCGGTATCCGATCACCTGCAGAAATCGATCCTGAGCGAGGTGACCACCGCACGGGGATACGCGATGGAGAGGACGGCGTTCGGCCTGCGGGACCGGCTGGTCCGGGAGTTCGGCATGGTCTCACTGCGGCTGCGGACAAGAGAAATCCGCACGGGACTCCGGCGCGCACGCGTTCAACTCATCGGACGAGCCTTCTCGGGGGTTGCCCTGTCGGCGGCCGTCCTGATGCTCGTCCTCCTGGTCCAACTGCATTGGGTGAACGTGGCAGTGGCCGGTGCGGCGCTGCTCGCGATGCGAAGTTCGATCACCGCGGTGACGGCCGCGTCCGGCCATCTCTACAACTTCGTCGAACTCGGTTTCAGTATCGGACTGTATCGCGACGTCATATCCGCGGCCGCCGCGCGTCACCGGCCCCCGGGCGGTGCGGACTGCGCACCCGGCGGACCCGATTCGATCACGCTGCGCGGGGTCGACTTCAGGTATCCCGGCCACGCCGAGCTCTCGTTGTCCGGGGTCGACCTCACCCTGCGCCGCGGAGAGACCATTGCCGTTGTGGGCCGGAACGGCTCCGGAAAGTCGACGCTTGCCAAAGTTATCGGCGGACTGTACAGCCCCAGCGCCGGCGAGGTCCTGTGGAACGGCGTCGACCTCCGTACGATTCGTGAAGAGGAGATCCGCCGGCATGTTTCCTTCGTCTCGCAGAGCCCGGCCCAGTGGCCTACCACGGCCGGCAACAATGTCGCTCTGGGCACCGCGGCCGCGGATCCGGAACTCGCCACTACCGCGATGCGGATTTCCGGAGCCGAGGATGTGATGCGGGCTCTGCCACAGAGGTCGGACACCTTGGTTTCCACGCGCTTCGTGGGGGGCCGTGATCTCTCCGTGGGGCAGTGGCAGCGCCTGGCCATCGCGCGAGCGCTCGGGCGCGGGAGTTCGGTGATCGTGGCCGACGAAGCGACCTCTGCGCTGGATCCTCATGCGGAGGAACGGGTGCTCGGGCACCTGGCCCGTACCGACAGCAGCTCGATGACGATCTTCGTCACCCATCGGATACTCGGTGCCCGGCACGCCGATCGCATCGTGGTCATGGAACAGGGGCGTCTCGCCGAGGTGGGAACGCACGACGAGTTGTCGCGGTTGCCCGACGGTCTCTATCGCGCGATGCTGGATGTCCAGCTGCCGTCCGCTGTTCTGTCCCGAGCCTGAATCCAGGGGTGGGTCGTCCTCCGCGCTCCCGGCGCCGGCCCGCCGGCACGGGACCGGTTGCCGGCCCGGGTGCGCTCATCCCCTACGGCGGTTTCCCGCTACAGGGATTCGAGGTGTGACAGCTCAGGATATTTGGAGCCCAGATCGAGCGCGCGGGCCTGCTCGGCCGACTCGGGAACGTTCATGGTCGCCGTCCAGGTCGCGTCCGAGGCCGGAAGAGCACCGCACAGATCATTGAGCAGCCGATCGCGTACGACCGAGTCGACCAGGTACAAGCCGACGAAAACAGTGAGTGGTCGTCGCGTACCGGCATCGCTGCCGGGATGCGCGTCGCGCCAGCGCTTCTCCAACCGATGTCCATGCCTGGCACCCTGGTCGGAGCGAATCTGCCAGTGGAGATCCGCCACGGACCGCGATCGGTCGCGGACGAACTCCGTGACAAATTCCGTGAACTCGGTGAGCTCATCCGCCGTCGCGAAGATCGGGAATTCGAACTCTTGTATGAACGGGCACGGATCCGGGGTCACCGGCAAAAAATCGGGGAGCCGATAGTCGATTGCCACCGCCTGGTCCGAACGATGACTTCTGGCCGGCAGCGGCGGCAGTCCGTCGATCAATTTTTGCCGCCACTCGCCGGCTGCCAGCGGGCGATCCCAATCTTCCGTCCCATACCAGCGGGAATCTTCGAGCATTGCCAGGGCGACGTGCTCGACAGCGAGATAGTTGTACCCCCGGGTGTTACCGATTTCGGCCGCACGTTCCAATATTTTGACCAAGTGGTAGGTAAAATCTCCGATTACCGTCAGATACTGATCATCGGTCATAACGCTCAGGATACGGAATCGTACGGGCACTGCCAATGCACCGGCCGTAAGTATGGCAGTGCCGGGATACGCCGAAGGCGTTCGCGGACAGCCTCCCCGGTCCGGGGGCACGGTGTCCGCAAACGCCTTGGCTTCGAGCAGGTCTCGACTCAGGCCCGCTTGAGGAGGTAACCGTCGAACCTGCCGCCGCTGCAGGTGCCGTACCACGCCTGGCCGGGCGGAGACTGCGGTGCGTCGAAATTGGGCGAGCCGCCCATCCGGATGCAATCATTCGGCCAGATCGGGCCGGGCGTCGGCGGAATTTCCGCGTGCGCCACCCCTCCGAACATGATTCCACCGAATGCCATCACGGGCAGCAATACGGAGCCGGCCTTCTTCCACATATTCCCTCACTTCGAATTACTTTTGTGTCGTCCGATCACGATTTCGGTGATCTGATGAAAATTTATCCGCCGCGAGGTGCGATACGCTATGGCTGCCGAATTGTTGGCAGCCCCGAATCCTCGACTGTCGACCATCCGCCGTTCTTGTGCACGATATTGCGTAGCCGAATGATTCATGATCGGTCTCGATGGCAGTCGTCACCGGCTATCTCGCGGCCAGTGGCACTGCCGACATCAGATCACGGTGCCGAGCAGGGTTTCCGGATTCATCGGCAGGTGGGGAGCCCATGAGTTCACTGCGGCCGGTGACCCCGAGAACGTTGTACAGCGCCCGGACGCGTCGATACATCGACCGTTCGGACATGTAGTTGTGGCGCGCGATCTCGGCGATCGTCATCGGGGTCCGGAGCATGCGCACGAGTTGGCTCTCGGCACGACTGAGACCGCGATGACCGCCGCCGGATTCGGTGCCCGTCCGGGCCGTGGCCTCGGCGCCCTCCGGGACGGGAACCCGGATGCCCTCGTCGGTGGTTCGCGCGTCGGCTCGCACGGAAACCAATTGGAGGTCGGGTCCGCGCGCGGCGTCGTGTACCACCCCCGGGAGATTTCTCAGGTGGGCTCGCAGCAGGTCGGACTGCTGCGGGCCGGGTATCGCGAGGTTGATGACGAAGGAGGCCCCCGAGCGCATGGCATAGTACGTCGAATGGCCGGTGACATCGTGGGTCACAGCCACTACCAGCGACATCGGGCACCGGCTGCGGACGGACCGCAGCCGCTCGGCCTGCGGCTCGGATTCGACCGGCAGCAGTATCGCAATGTGTGCTCCGCTGCCGGGATCCATCATGGCGTAATCGACGAACTCGAGGTGATAGTCATCCCAGAACTGATCACCGAACAACCGTCTTCCGGGGCCGCAGTACAGTCGCAGGCCGGTGTGGGCGAATACAATCCGCGGTGTGGCCGGGCCCGCATCGAATTCCGGGTGCAATGACGTCCCCTCCCCTGAGTGGCGGCTCTTGGGCCCGAACTCGGAGATCGCCCACCGGGAGCCTCCTCGCCCTGTGTGGCCGAATACTGCTCTGTCACAAGGTTTGATGTCGGCAACGGCCGATCGGTTCCCGAATCCCGGATCAATCCCTCGTACTCGAGCCATGGCCCCCCGGCCGCGGCACCCTGTCGCGCTATGACCCCGGCGTAGTCCCCGTGGCGACCGCTGTCCGCACCGACTCGGATCTGTCGTCGATATCGACGCCGAATTCGCTCAGGCATGTCGTCACCAGATGCGCCGCCAGTCCCCGCACCGTGGGGGCGCGGAACGGCGCCCGCATATCGATCTCCACGCCGAATTCCGCCCGGACCATGGAGAGCAACCGGGCCACCAGCAGCGAATGACCACCGAGATCGAAGAACGAATCGTCGGCGCCGATCCGCTCCCGGTCGAACAGCCGCCCGAACAATGCGGCGACCCGCCGTTCGGTGGGGGTCCGCGGCTCGCGGAATTCGCTGGTGGCGGCGAATTCCGGCACCGGGAGGGCGTGGCGGTCCAGTTTGCCGTGCGCGGTGAGCGGGATCCGTTCGATGACCGTGAACGTCGCGGGCATCATGTATTCGGGTAGCCGGGCGGCCACCCGGTCGCGCAACGAGTCGAGATCGAGTACCGCCCCGGGTACCGGCACCGGGTAGGCCGCCAGGATGCGGCCCAGCACCGGATGTTCGGACGCCACCACGACCGCGTGCGCGACATCGGGATGGTTGTTGATCGCGGCTTCGACCTCGCCCGCCTCGATGCGGTAGCCCCGCACCTTGACCTGTTCGTCGGTGCGGCCGATGAATTCGACCACGCCGTCGGCGCCGCGCCGGCCGAGATCGCCGGTGCGATAGAGCCGGCGCCCCGGCCGGAACGGGTCGGCCACGAAACGTTGCGCGGTGAGCCCGGGCCGGTCCAGATAGCCGCGGGCCAGCTGATCGCCGCCGAGGTAGATCTCGCCGACCACCCCGTTGGGCACCAGCTGCAGGGCGTCGTCCAACAGGTACAGGAATACGTTGCGGTTCGGTATGCCGATCGGCACGATCCCGGTGCCCTGCGGGCCCTCCACCGGCATATGGGTGGCGCAGACGACCGCCTCGGTCGGGCCGTAATGATTGCGCAGCTGCGCGTCGAAGCGCGCGGTGAACCGGTCGGCGACCTCACCGGGCAGCGCCTCGCCGCCCACCGGCATATGCCGCAGCGTGGTCCAGTTGTTGATCTCGGGCACCATCAGGAAGGTGGCCAGCATGGACGGGACCATATGCAGAACCGACACCCCGTGCCGGCTCACCAGTTCGGCGATATACGGGATATCGCGGTGCGCATCGGGTTTCGGGATCACCACCCGGGCACCGGCGAACAGGGTCACGAAGATATCCATGAGGGAGGCGTCGAAGCTGACCGAGGTGGATTGCAGGACGCGGTCGTCGGAGTCCAGATCCCATTCCGCGCTGAACCCGGACAGATGATCGGCGATCGCCGCGTGTGACACGGCCACGCCCTTGGGCTGCCCGGTGGAGCCGGAGGTGTAGATGACGTAGGCGGTGTTGCCGGGACGCAGCGGCGCGACCCGGTCGCGGTCGGCCGGATCGGTCTCCGCCAGCGATTCCGCAGCGGCGACGGCCTCGGCGTGCACGGCCGCGGTGAAATACAGCCGCGGCCGGGCGTCGGCGAGCAGGTAGTCGATCCGCTCGGCCGGATAAGCGGGGTCGATGGGCAGATACGCCGCCCCGGATTTCAGGATCGCCCAGGCGGCGATCACGAAATCGACCGAGGTGTCCACACCGAGCGCCACGATGTCCTCGGGACCGATTCCGGCGCCGATCAGCCAGTGCGCCAATCTGTTCGCGCGGGTATTGAGCGCGGCATAGGTGAGTTCGGCGTCATCGGAGACCAGCGCGATCCGATCCGGCGTCGCGGCGACCCGCGCCTGCAGCTGCGCGACCACGGTGGTGTCGGCGGGATCGGCCAGCGAGCCGTGCGACAGTTCGAGAACCGCGTCTCGATCGGCGCCCAGCACGTCGATCTCCGATATCCGCCGACCGGGTTCGTCCACCACGATGGCAAGTAGCTGCAGGTAGTGATCGAGCAACTGGTCGACGGTGTCCCGGTCGAGATGGCCGATCCGGAACGCGGCCTCGAGGGTGGCGCCCGCGCCGTCACCGACCACCGTGAGTTCCAGTTCCTCCTGCGCGACCGCGCTGCCGACGGGCAGTACCGCCGAGCGAATGCCCGGTAAATCGAAGCCGCCCGGGGCGTCCCGCTGCCCGAAACTGAGCTGCACCAGCTGGACCAGGCCGTCGCGGCCGGCCACCCGGCGCGGGCCGACCGCCCGTACGACCCGGTCGATGCCCAGGCCCCGGTGCGCGAAGGCGCCGGCGTGGGCCTGTGCCGCGGCGTCCAGATAGTCCGCGAAGGTGGCATCGCGTTCCGGGGTGGCCCGGACGATCACCGTATTGCCGAAGTAGCCGATCACGTCCGCACCCTCGGGACGGTTGCTCACCGGCACGGTGACGAGAAAATCGCCGGCGGCGGTATAGCGCTGGATCAAGGCCTGGAAACCGGCCAGCAGCACGGTGAACGCATCGGCCGAGAAATCCGCGCCGACCGCCCGGATCCGCGCCAGCAGAGCGTCGGGTACGGCGCGGGATACCGTCTCGGCGGTACTGCCGGAACCGGGCGCGGCCGGCCGGCCGGGGAGTTCGAGACGACTGGGCAGCGGAGTGAGCACCCGGCGCCAGTACTCGAGGTCGGCGGCATCGGAGGCGGGGTCGGATTCGGCGGCGAGGCCGGCGCGCGCGGGCGGTTCCGGGAGGCGGTTACCGCGGTAGGCGGCGTTCACCTCGGTGAAGAACACCGGCCAGGAGTCGTCGTCCCACGCGATCTGATGCGCGGTCAGGATCAGTACGTGGTCGTCCACGTCGGTACGGACCAGGGTCGCGCGCAGCGGGTATTCCGCGGCGAGGTCGAAGGGACGGGCGAATTCGCGGCGCGCCAGCACCGCCACCCGCCGATCCCGGCCGCTCTCCGGGTAGCCGGTGAGATCGTGGTCCCGCCAAGGTATTCCGGGGTCGTCGTGCGTAACCCGGTACGGCTCACCGCTTTCGCCGACATGACAGGTGCTGCGCAGGATGTCGTGGCGGGCGGCCACCGCGGCCAGCGCCGCCCGCAGGCGGTCGGGGTCCAGATCGCCGCGCAACCGATGGGCGGCACAGACATTCAGTGTCGTCTCACCGGGATCGAGACGCTGGACGAACCACATGCGACGCTGGGCGCCGGATAGTGGGCGGTGCTCGGAAAGATCGTCTGGCATGGCTGTCCCTATCCGATCGCTGCCTACGTTGCTGTCTTCACTACGGCGTGGCAGCCATCCCGGCGGCACCGCCGGGCATCAGGCGAAAACGAGCCGGCCCTCCGAGGTCCACGTGCCACGTTCACCGGTGCGGAACAACCGGCCACCGGGCTCCAGCGGATCCGGGACGAAGGAGGAACTGGTGCCCGCGGTGCCTGCCGCGGCACCGCCGACGTACACATCACCGAGGACGCCGGGAGCCACCGGACGCAGGTCCGGGTCGAGGACCTGGACCCGGGCGCCGGGGATGGGCCGGGTGCGACCGGTGCCGTCGAAGCAGCCCCTGGTCACCGCACCCGCGTAGCCGACGGAGGTGAAGGCGAAGGTGGCCAGCGACCGCGGCGCGAGTTCCCGCAACCGGGCGGGCAGGTCGGGGGCGGACGCGGTGCCGGTGATATCCCAGCGGCAGACAGTGGGCAGCGAGGTGGCCGCGGCCGCGATACCGGCGACGGTTTCGACGGTGCCGGTCACATGGGTGACACCCTGACGTTCGATCAGCGCGGCCAGCGCGGCCGGGTCGGTGCGCTCGTGCTCGTCGGCGAGGACCAGGGCCGCGCCGTCGGCGATCGCCGACAGCAATTCCACGGCCACCCCGACATCGCTCCAGCCCGCGGCGAAGAGCCGGACGTCGGCCGTGCCGAGGGCGCGGTCGGCGCGGACACTCTTGCGTTCGGCGGCCACCGATCGGCGGTCGGCGATCGCGACGGCCAGGGCGGCCACCGGGATGCGCGGCGCGTAGCGGTGCGGCCCGGCGAGCACGCCGCGGCCCGCGGCATCGCCCAGCAGTCCGCCGAGCAACCGGATCAGCCGGTCGACGGGAGTGCCGACCGGAACCCGGTCTGGGCGAGCGAGCACCTCGAAAAGGTGGCCGTAGCTGAGAGTTTCGCTACCGAACCGGATGGCGGTGCGGCTCTCCGGCACGGATCGGCCGCAGCGCATCAGGTAGGCGATACCGGGCACCGGGGACAATTCCACACCGGTGGTCCACTCCTCCGGAATCCGGATGGGCGACGACGGAGCCTGCGCCGAGGCCGGGTCGCCGATACGTTCCGGTTCCAGCAAGGTTGTCGGCATAACACGGACTCCTGCGTCGCGGGTACAGCGTATGGTCGAGAGGAATCGGGACTCCCGCACTCCGTCACGGCCATTGGTGAAACCTTAGCATAGGGTAACCTAACCGCGGCTTCGACCCCGTCGCAGCCGATCAGCCAGACATCCGAGGGAGCCGAATCAGATGAACCAGACCGGGACCCCGTACGTCCTCACCCGGGAACTGCTCGATATTCCCGAGGAGGTCCGCGCCGCCCCGGCCCCGCTGGTCCCGTGGTTCCCCGAACCCTTCACCCTGCGCGCCGTCGACGCCGAGGGCGACGATCCGGAAACCATCGCGAGCTGGATGTCGCGCCCGCATCTGGTGGAGACCTGGGAGCAGGACTGGCCGGTCGAGCGGTGGCACCGCCATCTCACCGCCCAGCTCACCGGGACCTACTCGCTGCCCTGCGTGCTGAGCCTCGACTTCGCCGGCGTGGACCGGCCCGAACTCGGCGTCCGCGATGTCGCGTATGTGGAGCTGTACCGCCCGGCCAAGGACGAGATCGCCCGGCTCTACGACGCCGCGCCCACCGATATCGGCTTCCATATCGCGACCGCCGATCCCGACCTCACCGGCAAGGGCGTCATCTCCCGCTGGATGGGACTGCTGTCCGAGGCGGTCTGGGATCAGGACCCCGACTGCCGCCGCCTGCTCTGCGAACCCGACTACCGCAATCCCCGGATGCGCCGCGCCCTGCTGAAGAACGGCTGGACCGAGCTGGGCGAATTCGATATCCGCCCGACCCGGCGGATCGCGCTGCACGTCCTGCCCCGGACCCCCGACGACCTCCCGGCCCTGCGTACCGGGCCGGACGCGCCGAAGTCGGACTAGCGCGCGACCGAACCGAAGCGGCCCCGCGCGCCGGTCGCGCGGCTCCGCTCGGGTTCGGGTCCGAGCACCCGGTCCGAGAGCTGGCCCAGGCAACTGAGATTCGGGAAGCCCGGCCCCTGCGCCAGCCCCGCTAGATTGGGCAGGTAGAGCTTGGTGTCCAGCCCGGAAACCGCCAGGTCGTAGCCGATGGCGGATTCGAGGCGCTGCTGGGTGATCGGACCACCGAGCGCCAGTTCGACCAGGTCGGCGGCATCGGTATCGAACAGGTCCAGGAACCACAGCGGATGCCCGCCGGTGGCGTCCACCACCAGATCGAAGGTGTGCACCCGGTCCGGACGGTTCTCGTTACGCAGCGTGAGCGAGATCCCACCGTCCTGGTCGGCAACCTGCACCACGCGCCCCTGCAGATGATGCACCCGGGCGTCCTCGAGCAGGTTTTCCTGCACCCGCACCGAGAACACGCCACGGTCGGTGCGCCGCACCACGTCCCGGCGTTCCTCGATACTCAAGCCGTTCCATTTGGCCGGATCACTGAACAGGGAGTTCTCGAAATAGCTCTCGCCGCGGGTATAGATCGTCGCCGCCGGCGAGATCACCGAGACCGTCAGCACCTCGTGGCGGACCAGCTCGTCCATTGCCGAGGCGGCGGTCTCACCGCCGCCGATCACCGCGGCACGGGAGGACACGGGCAGTTTCCGGCGGCCCACCAGGTCCCAGAAATCGGCGATACTCAGCATTTTCGGGTGGTCGGCCAGGGTGCGCCGGCTGTTACCGGGGCCGGTGATCATCAACCGTTCCGCTTCGATCTCGGTGGAGAGCCCATCGGCGTCGACCACCGTCACCGCCCAGCCGTCCGCACCCGCGGCGACGGTGCGGACCGCACCGGAGACGAGTTCGAAATCGGCCTTGTCCGCGACCCACTGCAGGTACCGCGCCCACAGGTGGTGCTGCGGGCTGGGCCGGCCCCGGTCGACCCATTCGGCGTAGGTGCCGCGTTCGACCATGAAGGCGGTCCAGCTGAAGGCCAGCATGGCCTCGTCGATCTCGCGGCTGCGGCCGCGCGCCCAGGTGGAGTGGTACGGGAAGCCGATATCCTTCTCCGGGCTGGTGCCGAGCCGGTGCCGGCCGTTGGTCCAGCCGCCGCTGGGCAGCCAGTTCCCGCCCACGGCATGGGCTTCCACCACGGTGATTTCCGGAGCGGGCATACCCAGTGCGCGCAGCACATGCGCTTTCGCGGCCACGGCCATCGCCTTGGGGCCCGCGCCCAGCACCACGAGTCGATTCACCGGATACTCCCATCTCTCGCTACACACCGGCCGGACGCCGCACCCGCCTCGCCCGAACCGGCGTGCCGGGGAGTGCCGCGGACACCGAATAACCTTACCTATATTTGCATAGCCTTACCTAAACTTTGATACGAGATAAGTCACTCCCGGATGAGGTTTCGGAGCCCGTCAGACCCGGGCGGCACCGGCCAGCCGCCAGCCGCTCGCCCGCGATCGCTCGTTCCAGAAGTCCGCGTAGCGACCGCCCAGTTCCAGCAGTTCCGAATGGGTTCCGCGTTCCACGATGCGACCGCCGTCCAGGAACAGGATCTGGTCGGCGTGCGCGACGGTGGACAGCCGGTGCGCGACCACCACCACGGTCTTACCGCGGGTGACCTCGTGCACGCCGCGCACCACCACCGCCTCGTTATGCGGATCCAGCGCGCTGGTCGCCTCATCGAGCAGCACGATCGGCGCATCCTTGAGCAGCGCTCGCGCGATCGAAACCCGTTGCCGCTCTCCGCCGGAGAGCAGCGTGCCGCCCTCGCCCACCGGGGAGTCGTAGCCATCGGGAAGCCGGTCGGCGATCTCGTCCACACTGGCCGCCGCCGCGGCCCGCCGCACCTCGTCGTCCGAGGCGCCCGGCCGGCCGATCCGGATGTTCTCGGCCACCGAACGGTTGAAGAGATAGACGTTCTGGAACACCAGCGAGAGCTGCCCGAGCAGGGTCTCCGTCGGTTGTTCGCGGACATCGTGCCCGCTCACCACGATCCGTCCGGCGTCCGCGTCGTGGTAGCGGGCCACCAGCCGCAGCAGCGTCGTCTTCCCGGCTCCGCTCGGCCCGACGATCGCGGTCGTGGTACCCGGCGCGACCTCGAAGCCGATATCGGACAGCACCGTCTCGCCGTCCCGGTAGCCGAAACTCACGTCCACGAACTCGATTCCCGGTGCGCCGGGAGTCACCGGCGTACTCGATTCCGGCAGGGTGGGCTCGGACAGCAGCTCGGTAACCCGGCCCACCGAAGCGGCCGCTCCGCGTAGTCCGGCCGCCAGCTGGGCGGCCTGATTCAGCGGTTCGATGAAACGCGCCGCCACCGCGATCAGCGCGATCGCGGCCGGTACCGAGATCGATCCGCCGGTCACCCGCTCGACGGCGATATAGGCGAGCACCAGGAAAACCGCCTGTACGCACAGCGCGAAAACCATGAGCCCGGGAACCGAGGTCAGCACCAGCCGGGTTGTGGCGGACTTCTGCTCGGCCAGGGCCGCGTCCAAGGCGCGGTTACCCGGGCCGACCGCGCCCAGCGACCGCAGGACCGGCTGCGCCTGCGCGAACTCCACCACGCGGGCGTCGGCCTCGGCCGCGGCGGTGTGGGCCCGCCGGTCGGAGGCGGCGTAGGAACGCGCCGCGAGGCCGTTCACCCCGTAGAGCACCGGGGCGGCCACCAGCATCGCCACCGAGATCCGCCAGTCGACCAGCAGCATGCCCACCGCGACACCCAAAGGCACCACGATGCTGTTGAGCACCTTCGCCACCAGGTACGCGAAAGCCTGCTGGATCTCGCGGACGTTCTCCACCGCCAGCCGCGACAGCGGCCCGGCGCCCCGGCTCTCGAACCAGCCCAGCGGCAGGGCGTTGAGGTGGTCGCCGATCCGGGTCTGCAGATCACGCTGCATACCCACGGCGATCCGCAACGCGAGTACGTATTGCAGGTAACCGAATACCGCCATCGCGGCCACCGCCGCCACCAGCGCCACCGTCCAGGTCCAGGCGCGTGGGAGGTCGCCGCCGAACAACGCCTCGAGCACCGGGACCAGCAGGACATAGGCCGCGGACTGACACAGTGCCTGCGCCACGATCGCGGCGAACAGCCGCGGCGTCAGCGCGGCGGATTCGCGCGGCACCAGGGTGAGCAGCTTCCGGATCATCGCGCGTCTCCGCTCTCCACCGATGCGACCGCGCCGGCCGCGGCCTCGTTGATCTCCCAGAGCCGCTGATAGGTACCGCCCGCGGTCCGCAGTTCCGCGTGCACACCCTGTTCCACCAGGGCTCCGTTGTCCAGCACCAGGATCCGGTCCACACCGGTGATCGTGTGCAGGCGGTGCGCGATCACCAGCACGGTCCGGCCCGACACCAGATCGGCCAGCGCGTCCTGCACCGCCGCCTCGGATTCCGGATCGGCGAAGGCCGTGGCCTCGTCCAGGACGAGGATCGGGGTGTCGGCCAGCAGCGTGCGGGCGATCGAGAGCCGCTGCGCCTCACCGCCGGACAGCGTGGCGTCCACACCGATCTCGGAGTCGTAGCCGCGGGGCAGAGCCAGGATCCGGTCGTGGATCCGGGCGGCGCGGGCAGCCCCTTCCAGCGCCGCGGTATCGGCGTCCGGCCGGGCCAGCAGCAGGTTCTCCCGGATCGAACCCCGGATCAACCGGACATCCTGGAAGACGAAACCCACGGTGCGATACAGCTCGTCGCTCGCGAAATCGCGGATATCGCGGCCGCCGATGGTGATCGAGCCGGTGTCCACGTCGTAGAAGCGGGGCAGCAGTTTGGCCAGCGTCGATTTACCCGACCCGCTCGGGCCGACCAGCGCGGTGAGGGTTCCGGGACGGAGTTCGAGATCGATATCGCGCAGCACCCGGTGCTCGGCGCGGTAGCCGAATCCGACCCCGCTGAAGCGGACCGGGCCCGTGACGGTGCCGGAGCCGGTGGTGGGCGCCGGCGCTCCCGCGCTCAGTTCCGGCAGCTGCTGCAGGTCGTACAGCCGCACCGCGGCCTCGCCCGCGGCCCGCAGTGCCTGACCGCCGTAGCCCAGGCCCAGCAGTGAACTGCCGAGTCCGAGTCCGACCAGCAGGAACGGCAGCAGATCGATCGGCGCCAGCCAGTTCAGTTCCGCGAAGGCGAGACCGGCGACCACCACCACCGCGAGCACGAAGACCGGCGCCACGACGATATCGGAGATCGCCTGCAACCGGACCAGCGGCAGCTTCCAGCGAGTGAAGGCCGTGGTCTGCCCGTCGACCGCGTCCTGGAACTCGGCATGCGCCCTACCGGCCTGGCCGAAGGCCCGGACCACCTGGATACCGTCGACGAATTCGATGGTCGCGGCCTGGACCCGGCGCTCCCAGCGGGTATATCTCACCATCCGGTCCCGGCTACCGGTCTCCATCATCCGCATCAGCGCGATCCCGTAGACGAGCAGTGGAATCAGCAGGATCAGCGCGAGCCCCGCGTCCACCCAGAACAGGTAGACGAGAGTGACCAGCGGGGTCACCAGGCCGCCGACGAAATCCAGGCGGGCGTGCGCGACCAGGTAGTGCAGTGCCTCGACATCGTCCTGCAGCAGCTTCTTGACATCACCGGAGCCACGTTCGGAGAACCAGCCCAGCGGGACCCGGGTGAGCTTGTCGGCGAGTGCGCGCCGTACAGCGAGCTGGAAGCCGCCGTCCACCAGGTGCGACCAGCTCAGCGCGGCCGCCTGCAGCACGCCGCGCACGACGAGAACGATCACCGCCGCCCAGAGCAGACCCCACACCCGGCCGGTATCGATCGGCGCGGAGAGCAGTTCCCGGCAGGCCTCGACGATGAGCACGAACGGTATGACACCGCAGACCGCGGCGACGGCGAAGATCACGCTCGCCGCGCGCAGCGCACCGTTCACCGGGGCGAGGATCTCGCTACGCGCCCGGGCGGTCCGTTGCTTCTGCGCTCGGGCCTGTGCGCGCGAGGGCCGGTTTCCCGTCTCCGCCACCGGCAGTGGCGCGGCCTCCACAGTCATGTCCCGGTCCTTCCCCCGTCGTGCCGAACGGGACTCATCTTCACATAGCGATCCGCAAAAATATAGGTAAGGCTAAGTTGGCGGCCACGCAGCGCGGACGCCGCGGTCCGCCGGCGGCGAACACTGTTGACGCCGCTTTGTTAGGTTAAGCTAACTTCCATGGGTAGAGGCACCAACGGTGTACTGATGAAGGTGTGGCGAGCCGAGGACTACCGGCTGACCGTCACTTCCACCGACAAGATCACCGACAACTACATCCGCATCGGTTTCACCGCGGGCGGACTTCTGGACGACCATCCGGTTCATCCCACGCAGTTCATCCGGCTCTGGATCCCGGACGCGGAAACCGACAAACTGCACCACCGCGGGTACACCCTCATCGACCAGGACCCCGGTAACGACCACTTCTACATCGAATTCGCCATCCACAGCGGCCCGGCCTGCCAATGGGCCGAGCGCGCACAGGTCGGCGATGTCATCGAAACCTCGGTCCTCGGTTCGAACTTCCAGCTGCCCGAGACGACACCCGGCGAATACGTGATCTTCGGCGACGCCGCTTCGCTGCCCGCGGTCAACACCCTGCTCGACGCCATCGGCGATACCCCGGCCCGGGTCTGGCTGGAATGGCAGTACGACTCCGACGCGACCCTGCCGGTGCGCGACAAACCGCAGCACCAGGTCACCTGGATCCAGCGGGTCGACGACGGCCGTCTCATGCGCGAGGCCGCCGAAGAACTCACCGTCGCCCCGGACGCGTTCGCCTGGGCCGCCTGCGACGCGGCCACCACGCGCGCCCTGGTGAAAACCTTCCGCACCGCTCACGGCCTGCCGAAATCCCAGATCAAGGCACAGGGCTACTGGAAGTAGGGCCCCGGGGCGCGGCGGCCGGGTGCGCGAGATCCGGCCGGGCGGGGCCCGGCTAGGCTGCGACCGGTGAGAAGGAGGCAGCAGCCCCCGCTGCCCAAGCGGCACGGACTGGACCCGGCCCGGCTACGGCTTCCCGACGACGCCGTCTGGCCGACCCTGCGCGACCACCTCGTGGACCGGCTCCCCCGGGTCGACCCGGCCCGGATCGACGAAATGCTGCGAGCCGGTGAGATCGTCGATCTCGACGGCCCGCTCGGCCCCGACGCCCCCTATGTTCCCGGCGGCGCGGTCTGGTTCCATCGTGACCTGCCCACCGAGAAGCCGGTGCCGTTCGAGATCCCGGTCGTGTATCGCGACGAGACCCTGCTGGTGGCCGATAAACCGCATTTCCTGGCGACCATCCCACGTGGCAGCCATATCCTGCAGACCGCGCTGGTGCGGCTGCGCCGCGAGCTGGAGCTGCCCGAACTCATCCCGGCACACCGTCTGGACCGGGCCACCGCGGGCCTGGTCCTGTTCGTCGTCGACCCCGCGCGGCGCGGTGCGTACCAGACGATGTTCCAGGGCCGCCGGGTGCACAAGGAATACGAGGCGGTGGCCGGATACCGGCCCGGCCTGAGCTTTCCGGTCGAGGTGGAGAGCCGGATCATCAAGGAAAAGCACGTCCTGGCCGCGCAGGAGGTGCCGGGCCCGCCGAACGCGCACACCCGGATCGAACTGATCGAGCGGCGCGGCGATCTCGCGCGCTACCGCCTGTTCCCGGCCACCGGCCGCACCCATCAACTCCGGCTGCATCTGAACTCACTCGGCATCCCGATCCTGGGCGACGAGTTCTACCCCGTGATCACCGACAAGGACGTCGGCGACTTCACCCGGCCGCTACAGCTGCTCGCGGCAGCGCTCGAGTTCACCGACCCGCTGACCGGCGAACTCCGGCGATTCGAATCGTCGCGCACGCTGCAGGCCTGGGCCGATCCGGACGGCTGGGCCGCCGGGGCACCCGGCTGACCCGTCCGGCACGCCGCGCGACGATCCGTACACTGGGCCCAATGCTCCACCCGGTTCCCGAGAAAACGGCTGCTCCGCGCCATAAGATCCACGCCTACGCGGATGTGGCGGTGGTGGTGGTCGTACTCACCTGCACCAACCTGATCGCCCATTTCACCACCGCGTGGGCCAATATCGTGAGCGTGCCGATCGCGGCGGTGGTACTGCTGGCGCTGATGCGCCGGCGCGGGCTGCGCTGGTCGGAGCTGGGCCTGTCGCCGCGCCACTGGCGGTCCGGGACCAAATACGCGCTCGCCGCGGTCGGGGTGGTGCTCGCCGCGGTCGCTATCGGAGCCGCGCTGCCGCTGACCAGGCCGTTCTTCCTGGCCGACCGTTATGCCACCATTTCCGGGGCGCTGATCGCCTCGATGATCGTGATCCCGCTGCAAACGGTGATCCCGGAAGAACTCGCCTTCCGGGGCGTACTGCACGGCACCCTCGATCGTGCCTGGGGCGCCCGCGGTGTCTTCGCGGCCGGTTCACTACTGTTCGGCCTCTGGCATATCGCCTCGTCCTTCGGCCTGACCAGCGGCAACAAGGGCTTGTCCGCGGCGATCGGCGGCGGACTGCTCGGCCAGATCACCGGAATCCTGCTCGCGGTCGCCGCGACGGCCGGGGCGGCGGTGGTGTTCACCTGGTTACGGCACCGCAGCGGGAGCCTGCTGGCGCCCATCGCCCTGCACTGGGCCGTGAACGGCGCCGGCGCCCTGGCCGCGGCACTGGTCTGGCATACGACACTGGCCTGAGCCTCGCGTCCCGCGACCGCCGGGATCAGCAGTGTTCGCAGATCCCGGTGGCGGGCAGCTGGATGAAGCAACTCGCGCACACCACGGTGCGGCCGGTATCGGCCTTCGCCGCCGTCGTGCGGGTGGTGGTGACCGGTGTACCGCGTTTGACCGAACCGCCGCGGGAGATCAGCGGCGGGGCTCCGCCGTCGGCCGGCACCTCGGCGCCGTTGGCGGCGTAGCAGGCCCAGCGCGCGTACGCGGCATGGGTTTCGATATCGGCCGGTACCGGCAGCGCGGCCAGTTCGAGTACGTACTTGTAGCTGTCGCTCACCTTGAGATTGCGTTTGACGCAGAGCGCGGTCAGCGGCGGTTCCCCGGCATTGTGGCAGCGCCGGGCCACCTTGCGCAGGATCGCGTCCATCCAGGTGCGGGTCGGGGCGTCGGTGCGCACCCCCGACATCTCCTGCACCCGGTCGGCGAGTTCCTGCACGGTAACGAAGTATCCGTAGACCGTCGCGGTCTCGGTGAGAACTTCGTGGGCGGCCATGGCCCAGGCAACCGCGGCATCGCGGAAGGCGACCGCCGTTCCGTCGTCGACCCGCCAAGCCCCCGAAATCGTTGTCGCAGCGTCCCTCATAGCCCGTACACCCTAGCGCCGACCCCACCCCGTGCGTCAACCGCCCTCCCCTATATCACATTTCGGCCCGGTGCCGTGAGCCGCGAGACCACAGCCCCGGCTTCCGGTGAACCGCTCCGTCCGTGCGGTTTTCCCACTCCCGCCACGGCGAACATAGTATAGCCTTGCCTAAGTATCAGACTTGGGGGTTCCGAGGTGGGAATCCAGCCGATCGGAGGGCCGAGTGCCATGTCGTTGATCGCCGATTCGCGGGCCGTGCCGCCCGCTCGTGGGCCCGTACCGGGACGGTATCCGGACTCGGCCGGCCCGGCCCGGCGGCCGTTCGCCGCACCGTGTGAGGTGGCCGCGATATGACCGCACCGGAATCGGGAACCCCGGCGATCGTGGTCGCCGACCTGGTCAAGACCTACGGCGAAGTGCGGGCCCTGGACGGTATCTCGTTCGAGGTGGCGCGCGGGGAAGTGCTCGGACTGCTCGGCCCCAACGGCAGCGGCAAGACGACCACCGTCACACTGCTGTCCACCCTGCAGCGGCCCACGTCGGGCAGCGCCCGTATCTGCGGGCACGAGGTGGTGGCCGAGGCCGCGCGGGTACGCGAACTGGTGTCGCTCACCGGGCAGTACGCCTCCCTGGACGAGGGACTCACCACCGTCGAGAACCTGTCCGTGTTCGGCCGGCTCACCGGGTTGCGCGGTCGTGCCCTGAACGCCCGGATCGACGAACTGGTGGAGCAATTCGACCTCGGCGCCGTGCGCGACCGGCGGGTCGGCGCGCTGTCGGGCGGGATGCAGCGGCGCGTGGATATCGCCGGCGCGCTCGTCACCCGGCCCGAGATCCTGTTCCTCGACGAACCCACCACGGGTCTCGATCCCCGCAGCCGCGCCGCGGTCTGGGATACCGTCGCCGGACTGCGCGGCGAGGGCATCACCGTCCTGCTGACCACCCAGTATCTGGAAGAGGCCGACCGGCTGGCCGATCACATCGTGATGCTCAACCGGGGTTCGGTGGTGGCCGCGGGCACCCCGGGACAGCTGAAACAGCAGGTCGGCGCGGCGGTCTGCGAAGTGACCCTGACCGCGCGCGACGATACCGCCCGGGTGATCGGGCTGCTCGAGGGCCTCGAGCTGGTCGAGGCCCCCGCCGACGGAACGGTGTCCGCGGCCACGGCCCACCCGCGGCTGGTGGTGCGGGCACCGGGCGGGATGGCCACGGTCTCCGAGGTGATCACCCGGTTGCAGGGCGCGCAGATCGAAGTGGTCGATATCGGCCTGCGGCAGCCCTCGCTGGACGAGGTCTTCCTACAGCTGACGGAGACGCACTGATGCCGGCCACGCTCGCCGCCGACGCTCCGGCCCGGGCCCGAACCGCCGCCCGGACCTCGGTCGGCCTCGGCCCGGCCACCGCCACGCTGGCCCGGCAAAAGATCCTGGCCGCCGTCCGATCCGGCGATGCGCTGTTCGCCTTCTTCAGCCCGGTGGTGTTCTTCCTCTGCTTCTACGTTCCGCTGCACCGGCAGTTCGAGCTCGGCGGCGCCGATTACGCCCAGTTCCTCACCCCGATCATCCTGTTGCAGGCCGGGCTCTTCACTGCGATCACCGCGACCGAGACGGCCGGGCACGATGCCCGCGCCGGAGTGCACGAACGCATGATGTCACTGCCCATCCCCCGGGTCGCCCCGTTCCTGGGCCGGATGGCCTGGGTGCTCACCCGGATGCTGCTGGCGCTGGCCGGCGGGCTCGTCATCGGTCACCTGCTGGATTTCCGGTTCCACGGGTCGCTCGTGGACACACTGATCTTCATGGTGCTCGTGGTCGCGTTCGGCCTGGCCCTGAGCATGCTCACCGACGCGGTCGGCACCCTCGCCCGCAATACGGTCTCCATCGCCAGCATCCTGATGATTCCGCAGCTGATCCTGGTGATGGCCTCCACCGGCCTGGTCCCGGCCGGCGCCTTCCCGGACTGGGCACAGCCCTTCGTCCGCAATCAGCCCATGTCGGTATTCGCCGACACCCTCCGCGGACTCGCGGCCGGTACCGGCCCCGAACTGACCGCGGCCCTCGTCTGGTCGGTGGCGCTGCTCGCCGCGGGATGGGTGGCCATCGTCTCCGCCGGACGAGCACAGGTGAACCGATGACGACAACCGCCCCGCAGACGAAATCCACCTGGCCGCCACGCCGGGCCGTACCGCTGCTGCGGCAGTCGGTCATCCACGCCGGCGCGCTGTTGCGTTCGTGGTCACGCGATCCCGGTATCGTCGTCCAGTCGCTGGTCTTCCCGGCGTTCATGCTGCTCATGTTCCAGCTGGTACTCGGGAAAACCGTGACCTCCATGGGCGGCGGCGACAGCGTCTACGGCAATACCGGGCTGGTCGCCCTCGTCGGTGCCCTGTTCGGCACCCTCGCCACCGCTATCAGCCTGATCCACGAACGCGATACCGGCCTGCTGGCCCGGATGTGGACCCTGCCGGTGCCCCGCGCGGGTTTCATCGCCGGCCGGCTACTGGCCGAAGCGGTCCGCACCGGTATCGCGACCGTCGTGCTGTTCGCTGTCGCGGTACCGCTGGGGTTCTGTTTCGAGCACGGGATCGCCGCCGGGATCGGGTCGGTACTGGTGCCGATGGTGTTCGCGGTCGGTATCGCGGTGCCGGTGATCGCCATGGCGACGGTGGCCTCGGGCAAACAGGCGGTCCAGCAACTCGGCGGCCTGTTCCTGCTCCTGCTGTTCTTCAACAGCGGTTTCGCTCCGGTCACCGAGTATCCGGGCTGGTTGCGGCCGGTGGTCGAACACCAGCCGATGAGCCCCGCCATCGAGGCCGTCCGTGGTCTCACCGAGGGCGGCGAGGTAGCCGGACCGCTGATCGTCACCTTCGCGTGGACGATCGGCCTGATCGCCGCCTTCGGCCCCCTCGCCGTCCGCGGTTACCGCAATGCCGCCGAACGCCGTTAGCAGGCGCCCGCCAGTGGTTCAGTTCCTGACCGGCCGATAGCGCATCGAGGCCGCCCGGCGGTGCGCCGGGCGGCCTCGATTGTTCGGACTATCGGGTCAGGCGGGAATCAGGCTCGCGGCAGACGCGCGGCGGAGTTTGCCGGAGGGGGTTTTCGGCAGGGCGCCCTTGCCCACGATGGTCACCACGGCGGGGGCGATGCCCACATCGTCGTAGACCGCGCGCGCGACCTCTTTGCGGATCCGTTCACATTCGTCCACATCCCCGGCCGCGTCCGATTCGGCGATCACCGCGATGCCCTCACGGGCCATGGACGGCAGTCGAATGGCGAGTGCCGCCACGCTGCCGGGGCGGACGCCGGGTACCGCGACCGCGGCCCGCTCCACCACGACCGGGGAGATATTGCGGCCGGCGACGATGATGACGTCCTTCTTCCGGCCGGTGACCACCGCTTCGCCGTTCTCGGTGAGGTAGCCGAGATCGCCGGTCGACAGCCAGCCGTCCGCGTCGATCGCGGAGAAGTATCCGTCCGGGCCGAGGTATTTCGTGGTGACGGCGTCGCCGCGGACCAGGAAGGTACCGACGCGGTCGGCGGGCAGAGCGTTGCCCGCGTCGTCGACCACCTTCAGTTCGATACCGGGAACCGGCACCCCCAACCGCATGAGCGTGCGCGGCCTGGTGACCTCGTCGCGGGCGATCACACCCTGTTCCTCGGCCCGGTCGGCGTCGATGACATCCACCGAGTACCGGTCGTCGGCGGCGGTGAACGACACCGCGAGGGTGGTTTCGGCCATTCCGTAGGCCGGCATGAGCGCTTCGGGCCGGAAGCCGAATCGGCCGGCCTCGGCGACGAATTCCTTCAGCGTGTCCTCGTCCACGGCCTCGGCGCCGTTGACGGCCACCCGCATACTCGACAGGTCGTAGGCCCCGTCGGCGGCCCGCTTCAGCCGCCGGGCCAGCACCGAGTAGGCGAAGTTCGGGGCCGCGGTGAAGGTTCCGCCGAATTTCGTGATCAGTTCCGCCCACGACAGCGGGTTCTTGAGGAATGCCAGCGGTGTGGTGATGACGGTGGTCGCACCGGCGACCATCGGCGTCATCATCAGGCCGATCATGCCCATATCGTGGTAGAGCGGGAGCCAGCTGACCACGATGTCATCGGATCGGAAGCCGGCGGCGCCGGTCATGGCGATCTGGTTCTGGTGCAGGTTGCGATAGGAGATCGCGACCGCCTTCGGGACACCGGTGGTACCGGAGGTCAGTTGCAGGACCGCGATATCGTCCTCGGCCGTCGCCACATGATCCTGCTCCTCGGTGCCCGCGAGGATGTCCTCGATCGGCACGATCGGAACTCCCAGGTCCAGATCGCGGACGGCGGCGGTGAAGGGCTCGGCGACCGCGAGCACCTTCGCGTCCAGCATCCGCACCACCGCGCGGGTGTCCTCGACCCAGGTCTCCAGATTGGTGCGCGGGGTGGGCTGGTGCAGCATCGTGAAGGCGGCGCCGCGCATCCAGGTGGCCTGCACCAGGACGACCACATCGTCGGCGGTCCCGGCCAGGATGGCCACGGAACTGCCCGGCTCCACCCCGGCGCGGGCGAGTCCGGCGGCGGCGCGGCGGGCCGTCGAGCGGATCTGCGCCCAGGACCGGAACGACAGGTCCGCGGGGTCTTCACCGCTCCACATGCCGGTGTCCTCGGGCGCGGGCTGTTCGAACAGTAATTCGGTGATTCTGCTCATGGAATGTTCACTTCGCTTCCTACCGGGCCGGCCCGGCGGCTCATTACGGCGCCGATGCCTCGGTCAGCACGCGGTCGAACTGTTCGACGAAGGTCGCGGCGTATCCGGCCGGCAGTGCGGCCGGATCGGTGACGACGCCGAACGTGGTCTTGTTCCCCAGGATCAGCGAGGTCACCGAGAACGAATAACCCACCAGCGGTGAGATCGGCGTCAGTCCGGTGATCGCTTTGCCGAGTACGGAACGGATCCGGGAGAATCCCGGATTGATGCCGATGTGGATATCGGGGCTCATCCGCGACATCGACGCGTTGGCGATCGCGCGATGCAGCGGCCACGGGATCTTCGGCGCGTTATCGGTGGCCGCGAGAGCGAGTTCGGGACGCCGCTGTTCGATTACCGCCAATTCGGCACGGGCCCGGTCGATCTGGGCGGCCAGATCGGGCGTATTACCCGGCAGGTTCAGCAGCGATACCAGCACCGCGTTCCCGGTGTGCCGGAACGCCGTATCGTGGGTCACCGGCAACGTCACCCGCAGCACCTCCGCTTGGGGTTTTCCGGTGGCGGGCGCCGCGGCGCTCAGGGTGGCGCCGATGGTGGCGAGCAGGAATTCGTGCACGGTGGCACCGTGCTTCTTCGCGGTCCGGCGCAGATCACGGGTGGACACACTGTGCAGCGCGACCTCCCGGCGGCCGCTGCGGGTCAGTGCCGGCCAGCCGCGGCCGGTGCGGGCGGCGGCGAACTGCTCGTCGAACGCGGCCTTCGATTCCTTCAGCACCTCGGGTTCGATCCCGGGAATGCGGTAGCGGGGGCCGGTCGCGAAACGCTCGAATTCGGTGAGGTCCTCGGGGGTTCCGTCGGCGAGCAGCGCGGCGAACGCGGCACCGGCGATACCGTCGGACAGGCTGTGATGCACCCGCAGCACGATGTACTGGTTACCCGCGCCGGTGGGTGTGAACAGCGTGATATGCCAGAACGGCGCCGGGCGGACCAGTGCCGTTTCGTGCAGGGCCGCGATCTGCCGGAACAGATCGGCCGGATCGGCGTATTCGGCGTGCGCGACCTGCCGGTCCACGTCCACCTGTTCGGCCAGCACCACGCGGGGTTTGCGCCAGCGGCCGTTCTCGACTCCCAGCCGGAAGATATCGAAGAGGCCGGTCCGCTCGCGTACCCGCTCCCGCACGGTCTCCTCGGTCAGCGCCGGGCCGTCGGGTGCGAGTTCCATGACCATCGCCCAGTGCATCGGCGAGGTCTTGGTATCCAAATGCAGGTAGGTGAGGTCCGGGGGCGCCAGCTCGGTGGCTGCCGATCCGGTCACGGCGCCGCTGTTCATATCTGATCCACCTGTTTCTCGAGCATCTTCTGGTAGCCCTCGTGGTCGGGTTTCATCGCGGCCGCCACCAGCTCCCACAGCACTTCGTCGGTGCCGCCACCGACCCGGGCCAGTTTCATATCCCGCCACCAGCGCCCGATCGGGGTCTCCGATTCGAGGTAGCCGATCCCGCCGAAGATGTGCAGGCATTCCGAGGCCACCTCTTCACCGAGATTGGCGGCGGAAGCCTTCAACGCGGCGGCGGTGCGCAGATTCACCTTGCCCTCGGCGGCGACTCCGGTGAGCGCGTAGCGCAGCAGGTCGACGCGGGCCTGCAGATCGGCGACCCGCAGCCGCAGCGCCTGATGGTCGTAGAGCCGTTTCCCGAACTGGCTGCGGTCCATCATGCGAGCCAGGGTGACGCCGAGCATCACCTCGCAGGCGGCGGCGATCTGCCCCGCCACCGAATAGCGTTCGTGGGCCAGACCCCAGCTGATCACCGCCAGACCGGTGCCGGGGCGGGCGATCAGCGCCTCTGCCGGGACCCAGGTGTCCAGCGTGACCGGCGCGGTGTCCAGCGGACCGGCACCGAGCTTCTCGTAGGGTTTACCGATCGACACCTGCGACATGGGCACCGCGACGAGCGCGACATTGCCCTGCTCACCGGCCGGGGCGTCGCCGGCGCTGCGCCCGACCACGAACATGTAATCCGCGACCGGTGAGAGCGAAACGAATTTCTTGTGCCCGGTGACCCGGTAGCCGCCGTCCTCGGGCTCGATCCGGGTGCGGGCGTTCTGCAGATCCGAACCGCCCGACTCCTCCGAGGCGCCGATACACAGCACTGCCTCGGTGGTGACGGCCCGCTCGGCGAGATCGCGCAGGAAATCGTTGCGGCCGAACCGGCGCAGGATGGCGATGGCCGAATCGTGCAGGCTCACCCCGACACCGATACCCGCCGACTGCAGCACCCCGAGCCGGTGCGCGAGGGCGAAATGGTCACCGAGGTCGGCGACCTTGCGGCCCTCCCATTTGCGCGCGAAAACGCCCATCTCGCCGAGGTGTTCCAGCAGGGGCCGGGGGAATTTCTCCGTCCGCTCGGCCTGTTCGGTCCAGGCGACGACCCGGTCGTCGAAGGCGCGGGCGAGGAGTTCTTCGAAGGATTCGGCCGTCACCGGACTACGCTCCGACCTTCGAGCGGATGAGATCTTCCAGATCGCCGACCGAGGCCGCCTCCGACATCTCCCGTTCGCTCAGCTGCACCCCGAGCCGCTCCTCGATGGCGACGACGCCGATGGCGAAGCCGACCGAATCGAGGCCGAGATCCTCGACCAGCAGCGAGGTCCGGGCCACATCGGTGATGGCGAGGTCGAGATCTTCTTCCAGGATGCTGTCCAGCACCTCACGGATATGGTCGGACATCAGGAACTCCTCGGAGACGTTGGAACAGTGATCGGGTGACGGCTGCCGGACAGGGCGGTCCGGAGCCGGGCGGGGGACCTATTCGACGATGTCGTCATCGGTCACCCCGAAACTGGTGAACGCGGTGTGGCGCGGCAGGCGATAGGCCTCGCGCCCGAGCACCGTGTTGAGGATCTTGGCGTTGCGCACGGCCCCGATATCCAGGTTCGGCGCGGAGACGCCGTGGCTGTGTGCCTCGGCGTTGGCGACGAAGAGCCGCCCGCGCAGCGCGTCGTCGGCGGCCACCGCATGATCGGATTCGATCACCAGCCGGCCCCGGGTGTCGTGGCGCAGCCGGTCTTCGAGCGGGGCCAGGAACGGGTGCTCGCGGTAGCGGTAGCCGGTGGCGGCGATGACCATGTCCGCGGTGTGCGAGAGCAGCGAGCCGGTATCCAGATGGCGGCCCCGCAGGCGCAGCCGCCCGTCGGAGAGGGTGTCCACGCCCTCGACCGCGACACCGTTGCGCAACTGCACCGGTTGCGTTTTCTCCTTCAGCTGGCGGCGGTAGAGCAGATCGTGCAGGCGGTCCAGGGTCTCCGCGGAGATGCCCTTGTGGAACTGCCAGTGTCCCGCCCGCACCCGATCACGAGTGTCCTCGGGAAGGCTGTGGAAATAATCCATATAGGCGGGCGTGGTCATCTCCAGCGACAGCTTGGTGAAGTCCAGCGGTGCGAACCACGGGGTCCGCGTCCACCAGTTCACCGCCGGGCCGCCGCGCAGGTTCTCCTCCAGCAGATCGATAACGATCTCCGCACCTGACTGGCCCGACCCGATCACCGTCACCGCGCTCGCCGCGTGCGCGGCGTCCTGGTGGAAGAGGTAGTCCGAACTGTGGACCAGGGCCGGGGAATCGGTGGCCAGCTCGGCGGGGATCGCGGGTTCGGTGCCGATACCCATCACCACGTGTCCGGCGTGGATGGTCGACGCCGCGCCGTCGGAACCACGCACCGAAACCTCGAACCGCTCGTCGGCATCGTTCCAGCGCACGGCCTCGACCGTGGTGCCGAACCGCAGCGAGGACAGCCGCCGCACCACCCACAGCAGGTAGGCCTCGTATTCGCGCCGGGTGGGGAAGAACTCCTCGCGCACCAGGAACGGGTAGAGCCGGTCCACATCGGCCAGATACGCCAGGAACGACAGCGGATGGGTCGGATCCACCAGCGACACCAGGTCCGAGAGGAAGCTGACCTGCAGTTTCGCTTCCTCGAACATCAGCCCCGGATGCCAGTGGAACTCCGGCACCGAATCCACCACCAGGACATCGGCGTCGTCGAGGGTCGAGGCCATGGCGGCCAGACCGAGATTGAACGGCCCGCAGCCGATGGCGAGAATTCCTACCGATTCGACATCACTCATGAACTCGCACCATCTCGTCGTGGTCGCTGCGCAGACCCTCGGACTCCACTTCCAGACCGACCCGCAGCAGCTCGTCGAACAACGCGTCGATATCGGTGCCGGCGGCTTCCGGGTTCAGCAGTGTCAGTTTCAGGCAGGTCCGGGGCTCGCCCTCGCCGTGCACCCGCACCTGGGTGCGCCCGATCAGCGCCTTGCCGTTGCTGAGCAGGCGACGGCGTAGTTCGCCGTTGACCTGGTCCAGATCCAGATCCTCACACCGGTACCGGAACACCACCGTGGTCAGCGTCACCGGCGCGACCAGTTCCAGCTGCGGTTCGGCCGCGATCCGGCCTTCGGCGTAGCGGGCCAGGTCGTGGCAGGCGTCCAGCATGTCGCCGAGACCGCTGCGGCCGTAGGCGAGGAAGGTGGCCGCGACCTTGAGGACATCGGGACGGCGGGTCGTCTGCAAGGTCTGCCCGAGCAGGCCGCCGTAACCGGCCTCGACATCGTCGTCCGGGTTGAGGTACGCCACCGAACGATTGAGCGAGGCGAATCGCTGCTGGTCGGCGAGCAGCAGCACGCTGGCGGCGGCCGGCTGCCAGCCGACCTTGTGCAGGTCGAGGGTGACCGAATCGGCGCGCTCGATACCGGCCAGCAGGCCGGACAGCTTCGCGGAGAACAGGGAGCCGAATCCGTACGCGGCGTCCACATGCAGCCAGACGCCGTAGCGCGCGGCGATATCGGCGAGCCGCGGGAGCGGGTCGATGGAACCGAAGTCCGTGGTGCCCGCGGTCGCCACGATCGCCATCGGCGTATGGGTGCGGCTGAGTTCGGCCAGTGCCGCCTCGAGAGCTTCCGGGATCATCCGGTGCTCGGCATCCACCGGTACCCCGATCACCGCGGCCTCGCCCAGCCCCAGGGTCGCGCAGGCCCGGTGGATGGAGAAGTGCGCGATCTGGGAGCACAGCACCACGGGTCGCGGCAGCGCGCTGGTCCCGTTGTGGCGGATATCGATACCGAGCCGCGCGGCCCCGTAGTCACGGGCGATCAGCAGGGCCAGCAGGTTCGAATACGACCCGCCCGGCCCGAACACGCCCCCGGCGGTTTCGGTGAACCCGGCCAGTCGCGCCAGCGCGTTGATCGTCCACTGCTCGATGGCCAGGGTCGCGGGACCGGAATCGTAGGTGTCCAGGGAGGCATTGGTGGCGGAGGCCAGCGCGTCGGCCACCACGGCCACCGTCAGCGGCGGTGGCTGGAGATGAGCGGCGGTCAGTTTATGGGTGAGGTCCAGCCCGTAGCGGGCGACCAGCTCCGCCAACCGCGCGAGCGCGGCGGCCTCGCCGACCCCGAGGTCCGGGATACGTTCCGGGCCGAGCGATCCCGCCACGGCGGCGAGCACCTCCTCGGGCGCTCCGGAGGGCAGCGGGGCGTGATGGTGGGCATCGGCCACCGCCGCGGCGACCTGCGCCAGCCCGCCGCCGACCTCGGACCAGCCGGCGCCGGGTTCGGCGAACCGGGAGGTCCGCTGCCAGGGGGATACGAATTCTTGTGACACGGAAAGCCCCATTACTTCAAGACACGGATAACGATGTGTTTCGGGTGATTCCGTCGAACTGCGCCGTCGGCGGAATCGAACGACCTTCGCGGATGCGCGCCGGACTCGGTGGAGGCCACCGCGGCGCGGTCGTCGGAATCGAGGAGGGCCGGCGAGGCCGGCGGATCAAGAGAACTGGTGGGCGGTCTCCGTTTCGCGCACCGCGTGCACGAGTTCGCGCACGGTACTGTCCAGAGCCCGCGGTACGCGACCTACCAGCGCGGTCGTCACCGCCGAGGCGCGGCGCGCGAAGGCGCTGTCGACGATATCGGGTTGATAATCGACCTCCAGATGAACTCGATTGTCCGGGGCTATTTCGAAGGCGAAGGTGATCGGGTAATTGCCGATCCCGTTGAACACCGATTCGCAGGAGACTTTCTTGTGCGCGGGCACCGGAATACCGCGCAGCGGCGCGTTGCGCACCGACGCCATGATCTCGGCCACCGGGAACCGGCCGCCGGCCGCCCGCAGCGCGGTGAGCACCGTGCCGTAGTCGACCGTGGCGAAATCCATCGCCCGGTAGACCGCGGCCACCGCGGTCCGCAGCGACTCCCGCACGCTCGCCAGCGGATCGAAGGAGAACCGCATCGGGACGATATTCCCGCAGTAACCCACCCGGCTCGGGTCCTCACCCGGGCGGCGGTTGTCCGACGGCACCAGCAGGACATGATCCGCGGCGTCGGTGAGCGCGTAGACACTCAGCGCGCAGACCGCGATGAGCAAGGCGTTGGAGGTCGCGCCCACCTCCCGGGAGACCTCGCCCAGCGCGTCGAGGTGCGCCGGATCGACCGGGTCGGCGAATTTGACCCCGTCGCGATCACTCAGCGGCGCGAGCCAGCTCTGCGCGGCACCGATCTCGGGCAGTGATCCGGACAGCGGATAGCGCACATCGTCGGCCGCCCAGGTCTGCAGGGCGTGCCGGACCGCCGCGTCGACCGACGCCTGGTCCACGGTGGTCACCGCGCCGGCGCGCTCACCGGCGCCGGATCCGGGCCGGCTTCCGGAGACCAGGGTCCCCAGCAGCAGCGCCCAGGATGTGTCGTCCACGGCCAGGTGGTGCACCACCAGGACCACTGTCACGCGGGAACCCGCTCCCGCGTAGACGCGCCCGCGCAGCGGCGGTTCGCGGGTCAGGTCGAAAGGCGCGGCCGACAGGGCCGACGCGGCGGCCAGGATATCGGCCCGGCTCGCGTCCGGCCCGGCGGGCGGCAGGGTCGCGGGCAGCGCGCCCCATTCCCATACCGCGCCGGGTATCGCCCAGTGTCCGTTCCGGGATACCGGCGTCCGGCGTGGCGCACCGTCCTCGACGACGACCACCGAGCCGAGCACCTCGGCCTCGCGCACCATCAGTTCGAAGGCGGCCACGACCTCGTCGAGGTCGTATCCGTCGAAATCCAGGACGAGCCCGATGTTGTGCGATACCGACTCCGGATCCAGGTCGTAGATCTTCCACATCCGGCGTTCCGCGATGCCCAGCTGCCCGGCGGCCGCCCGCGGCGTCTCGGCGACGGTCGCGGTGCCGGCGTGGGTGCCGGCCAGCCGGCGTCTCATCAGTTCCAGTCGCGTATCGGTCAACAGGTTCATGCTTCTCCCAGCATCGAGCTGTTCGTGAATTCCTCGCGCGCACGCGCGGTCCGCCGCAGTCGCGTCCAGTCGCCGACGATGTCGATCATGTCGCCGCGCGCCCACAGCGGCGCCTGGTCTTCGAAGTTCGGTGAACCCGGATCGCCGGCGACGCCCAGCGGCACGATCCAGCGGCCGGCGTCGCGGTCGGCGAGATCCCAGACATAACGCGCCGCCGAACCCACACTGCAGGCGTGCGAGAACCCGACCGCGCTGCCGTTGGCGAAAACGCATTCGGCGTCTCCGCCCAGCGGTTGCGGCCGGGGCCGGACCCGCCGGGACAGTTCGGGATGCTTCGGGGTCGCGCCGACCAGATCCATGCCGTGGATCGGTGCCAGCACGTGGACGCTGCCCCAGGTCGGCACGGCGGGCAGCGATTCGACCCGCTCGGCCACCGCCTCGACGGCCGTCGCGGTGAGCCGCGCGATATCCACGCCCAGCGCGGGCGCCCGGTGGACCACGGCCTCCAGTGCCGCCGCGATACGGGTGGGCACCACGAACCAGGGATCGAGGATCCGGGGGAACGGATGCGCGGCGGTGAGCCCGGCCAGTGCCTCGTGCCCGGACAGTCCGAGGACCAGCTGGGCGCGGGTTTCGGCGAACAGATAGGCGTCGGCGCTGTCCTCGCGCATGCCGCGGTCCCAGGCCAGGATGCGGCCGCGAATCTCTTCGGCGCGCGGGCTCAGGCCGGTCAGCGGCCGGAGCAGGTCCTGGATCAGGACGGCGGCCTCGTTCTCGGAATCGCCGTGGATACGGGCGCAGTCGGCGGCCGAGACCGATTTGTTCTCCGCGAGCAGCGAGCCGATCCGGTCGGCGCGGTGTGGGGGCACGCATTCGGTGGTGAGCGGTTGCAGCGGCGCCGATTCCGGGATCCGCTGATTGGCGATCACCGAGAACCCGTCCACCTCCGCCGCGAACTCGGTATCGGCGACCGAGGCGGTGGCATAGCCCTGCCAGCGGTACCGCTCGTCCCAGCCGGGCACCGGCAGCCAGTAGTTCTCCGCGGCCCGAACCGGCACCAGCCCGGCGACATGGTGGGTCAGCCGGCCCGTGGTATCGGCGATGACGATCCGGTTGACCGGTTCCACCCATGCGCGCAACGCCGCTTCGACCTCGGCCACCGATGTGGCGAACAGGGTGTCCAGCGCGGCGTCGAAGGTGGTGCCGGGGTCGTCGAGCAGCGGACTGCGCAGGCTCAGCGCGAACGGCGCCTCGGGCCCGCCGAAGATCACCGATCCGTTGGCGGTGGTGATGATCTCGACTTCCACCGGATCGCCGTCGCGGACCGTGATCCGCTCGGTCCGGGTATCGGCCTCGCGCGGGCCCGCCGCCGTATCGAACCGCACCCGGCCGTCGGACCGTTCGAGCCGTTCCAGGTAGAGATCCTGATAGTCGCCCATGGCGTTGGTGATGCCCCAGGCCACCGTGCCCGCGTGCGCGAAATGCGGTAACCCCGGCACACCCGCGAACGCGAATCCGACGATGTCGAATTCCGGTGCCGCGAGCTGGAACTGCTGGTAGATGCCGGGCAGCTCCAGGAACCGGTGCGGATCGCCGGCGATCATCGGGGCCCCGGTGGCGGTCCGGTCGGCGGCCACACCCCAGGCGTTGCTGCCCGAGATCGCGTCACCGAAGGACGAACTCCACAGATCTTCGTCCCGGGCGGCGCCGGCGCCGAAATGGTCGAGCAACTCGGTCACGAAGGCCTCATCCGGCAGATCGGGAACGGCAGTACCCGGATGGTCGGCCCCTTCGCAGTCGAACAGCGGTAGCGCGGCCACTCCCAGCGCCCGGCACGCGTGCAACCGCCAGAGTTTGGTGGTGAAACGGCCGAACAGGATGTGGTGCACGATGAAGACCGCGATCGGCGTCCACGGCTGCCAGGGCGCGGGCCGGTGCTCGAATTCGGTGAGTTCGGGCGCTTGCGCGGTATCCAGCGACCGGTTGATCCCGGCGGTATAGGACCGCAGCAGGCCGCGGGTGCGCTCGGAGGACGCCTCGTAGATACGCCGGGCGGCACGATCCATCTGCGACCGCCGGGCGAACTCGTCCCAGCCCACACTGTCGGCCCCGAAGACCTCGGCGGTGCGCCCCTCGGCCCGCAGCCGCAGGAATTCGATCTGCCAGGCCCGGTCGGTTCCACACGCGTAGCCCTGGCCGAAGAGCGCGCCCTCGGCCGAGGCCGCCGTGATATGCGGGATACCCCAGGCGTCCCGGATGATCTCCATATCCGCGGTCACGACGCCGCCACCTCCATTTCCGGGGTCCGGGCCGCGGCCGGACGGTAGGCGGCGATGGGATTCACGAGTTCGTGCTCGGCGTCGACGAGTGTCGAATACGAATCGCCCAGATTGACCATGCGCCGGTTGTTCGACAGCTGCAGGCGGTTCATATGGATCGCCTGGAAGGTCGGGGCGAACAGATCCCAGCGAGCGAACTTCTCGGCCAGCGCCGGATGCCGCCGCTGGAAGTCGACGACGCTTTCGGCGACCGTGGCCCAGAACGATCCGTCGTCCACGAGTCCGCTCGTATGCAGGATCGCCGCGAGATGGCGCAGATAATCGTCGAAGACATCCGACAGCACCCCCATATTGCGGATCTCGTCGGCCTCATCGGTCACCGCCCGGCGGCAGGAGTCCGGAATACCTTCCGCGTCACCGAATATGGAGACCTCTTCGCCGATGTCCTTGAGGATCGCCCGCACCGGCACGCCGCCGTCGAGGACGAGGATGAGATTCTCACCGTGCGGGGAGAATTTGAATTCGTACCGGTAGAGCAGATAGATGATCGGATGCAGATAGGCGCGCAGATAATGGCGCAGCCAATCCCGGGGCTCGATACCCGACCGGCCGATGATGGCCGCCACCAGCGGCTCTCCGTGATGGTCGAGATGTAGCAGCGCGGCCATGGTGGTCAGCTGTTCGTGTTCCCGCACCAGCCGCACCGGGCTCTCCCGCCACAGCGCGGACAGCAGTTTGCGGTATTCCGAGCCGGGACGGGTGATCCCGGCGAGTGTGGTGTTGCGGTAACCGATGGCCGCGACCTCGTAGAGCATCTCGAAACCGATCGATTCCAGGTACTCGTCACCGCCGACCCGGCTGCGCACCCAGTCGTTGATCAACGGGGTGGTGCGCATGTAGTCGGCCGACATACCGCGCGTGAAACCCATATTGACTATGGAAAGTGCCATTTTCACGTAGTGGCGCCGCGGCTCGGTGATATCGAACAGGGTCCGGATCGACTGCTGCGGCTGGTACAGATCGGGCGCCTCGCCGAGGTGCACGATCTCGCGCTCGGCGATATCGATCGCGTAGATCCGCGCGATCTTCTCCGACCACTGCCAGGGATGGACCGGCATGTAGTAGTAAGCGGCCGGGTCCAGGCCGAGGCCGGTGAGCACGCCGTCGAACCGGGTCAGCGTCTCGGCGCCCAATTCGTCGCGGATCAGCCCGTCGTAGCCGATACCGGATATCGCGGCGAAGTCGCAGTTGCGCCGGACGACTGCCACCCAGGTCAGCGGGAAACACTGTCCCGATTCCGGAGCGTAGCGCTCGACGTCGCCGGCGCTGAATCCCAGCCGGCCCGCATTGGCCACGATGCAGGGATGCCCCTCGGTCATCGTCTTCTCGATCGTCTGGAAATCGGCCACCGCCAGCTCCGCGGCCGGGATCCGGCGGGAATCGGGTCGCTCGGTGCCGATGGACAGGGTGTTGACGAACTCCTCGAGGTATTCCGGCAGCGCCTCCTCGGAGATACCCAGGGCGCTGCTCAGATCCACGATCAGGGCGACGGGGTCGACCGGCAGGTCGGCGCCGTCACGAATGCGCCGGAGACTGGATTCGTCGATATTCCAGCTGTCCAGCGCGAGCAATTCGGCCCGGAACCGGTATTCGACGCTGCCGTCGTCGGAGAACACCGTGTACTCACCCGGCACGATCTCCACCGGCCGCACGAACCGCTCGTGGCAGAACTCCGCGAGTACCTTCTTCGCCATCCGGGTGCGATAGACCTGCCGGTAGGACCGGGGTTGCGCGGACATATCCGTGCTGTTCACGATCGACACCCCTCAGCCCGCCACGAGCTGGTCGACGGCGGCCAGCCGGCGGCCGTTACCGGTGAGACGGATGAAGTCCTCCCGCGTGCAGTAGCTCAGCCTGGCGGTCTTACCCGCCACGGGATGGTCGCCCTCCACCACGAAACCCACCGCGGCGTTGAGCCGCTGGACCTCCAGATTCCGGATATCCGGCTCCACCACCACCCGCTGCGCACCGGCCTCGAAGAAGGCGGTGCGCATGATGTGCAGCATCACCGTGCCGGTGAATCCCGGGATCCGCCGCTCACTACTGGCGACCAGCAGATGCATCCCGATATCGCCGGGCCGGTACACATATCCGGTCCGCGGATCGGCCAGATCGCCGACCTGCGGGTTGTACAGCTCGAACAGGAATTGCGGCACCCCGTCGAGGTAACCCATCCGCATCCCGTACTGCGGTCCGGGCCCGGCCGCGGCGTCGCGGATCATCTGCTCCACCTCGGCGCGGGTGCTCTCCAGCATGTCCCAGTACTTGGCCTTGGGGTGGGTGAGCCATTCGTGCACGGTCGCGGCGTCGCGGGCGATATCCATCCGCTCCGAGCTCAAGCGGTAGCCGACCGCCGTCTCCGCCGTTTCCGCGGGACCGCCGATCTCGGCTTCGACCTGCTCGTCGGTCAGTTCGATCACTTCGAGGAAGGTCGCGGCCACCCGGTCCATCCGCTCCCCCTCCAGTTCGACCAGCCGATCGGCCAGTCCGGCGAGGGTGCGGCGCAGGAAGATATCGGCGACCGTCAGCCGCGGCGCGTCCAGCCACTGCCGGACCTGCGCCACGAACGCCGTGGCGAGCACGGAATCACCGCCGAGGGCGATGAAATCGTCGGTGACACCCAGCGGCCGGGTGGCCAGGATCTCGCCCAGGATCGTGACCAGCGCCGTTTCCAGGCCGGTGCGCGGCGCTACGGATTCCGATCGCGCGTCCGGGGCGACGAGTTCGGCCACCTTCTTGCGGTCGTATTTGCCGTTCGAGGTCAGCGGCAGTTCGGCCAGCACGGTCACCGACCGCGGAATCATATGCGGCGGCAGCACATCGGCCAGGGCGGCCCGGAGTTGTTCCCCGGTCGCGGACCCGGTGGCGATGACCGCGGACCGCAGATCGCGCCCATCCGACCACGCCACCGCCGCGGTGACGGCCGCGAGCCCGAGCAGCCCGGCCTCCACCTCACCCAGTTCGACCCGGTATCCGCGGACCTTCACCAGATGATCGGCCCGGCCCAGGAAGTCGAGGAATCCACCGGGCAGATAGCGCACCATATCGCCGGTGCGATACCAGCGCACGCCGTCCCGCGTGACGAACCGGTCGGCGGTGCGTTCCGGATCGGCGCGGTAGCCGTCGGCCACACCCGCTCCGCCGATCCACAATTCGCCCGGCACGAGGTCGGGCCGGTCACGGCCGATCGCGTCGACCACCCGGCAGCGCACCCCGCGCAGCGGCACCCCGTAGGGCACGAACGTCGCACCCGGCGGGACCTCGGGCGCCTCGCAGACCGTCGAGTGGATCGCCGTTTCGGTGGTTCCGCCCAGCCCGGCCACCCGGCAGTCCGGCAGCTGCGCGCCGACCCGGTGCAGCAGGGAGACATCCACCTTGTCGCCGCCCATGATCACCACCCGCAGAGAGGGCGGCAGCGGCGCGATATCGAGGATCATGCCGAGGATCGAGGGCACACAGTTGAGCACGCTCACCGATTCCGCGCGCAGCATCCGCGCCCAGGTGTCGACGCGGGTGCTCTCGTCGTCCCCCGGGACCACCACGGCCCCGCCGACGGCGAGCAGGCCGAAGATATCGAATACCGACAGATCGAATTCCAGTGAGGAGACCTGCAGGCTGCGGTCGTTCGCGCCCAGTGCGTACCGGTCCACCAGATCGGTGATGGTGGCGACCGCGGCCCGATGCGGCACCTCGACGCCCTTGGGCAGCCCCGTGGAGCCGGAGGTGAACAGGACGTAGGCGAGCGCGTCGGCGCCCACGGCGACCGGCTCGGCCGGGTCCGCGGTGCGGGCGGCGGCGATATCCAGCACCGGCGCCGGCGAATTCGCCCAGGCCCCGGCGCGATCGGTCAGGATCGCGGCCGGTGCGGCCACCGAGACGATGCGTTCGCGCCGGGCCCGCGGCTGGGTCGGGGCCACCGGTACATAGGCCGCACCGGCGGTCAGCACTCCGAGCGCCGCTGCGATCTGGTCGCCGCTCTTGGGCAGGTCGATGATCACGGTATCGCCGGGCCGGACGTCCGCGGCCAGTAGCGCACCCGCGATCCGACGGGCCTCGCCGGCGAGTTCACCGTGCGTCCAGGTGCGGTCGACGCCGATCACCGCGGGTGCGTCGGCGCGCTGCGCGGCGGTGGCGAGGAACCGGCCGTGCAGGGTGCCGTCGAATACGCCAGAATCCGGCAGCGGCAGTTCGACCGCCGCGCGCTGCTCGCGGACCTCGGCGGCCACCGGATCGGGTGCCGGAGCATCCCATTCGCCCGCGATCAGCAGATCCAGCAGCCGCACGTAGTAGGCGAACATGGACCGCGCGGTCCCGGCTTCCAGATCCGAGGCCCGGACGTCCCAGTTCAGCAGTAACCCGCCCGATACCTCGGTGACCTGGGCGTCCAACAGCACCTGCGGTCCCTGCGAGACGATCCACGAGGGTTCGCCCAGGACCTCGGTCGCGATCGGCGAGAAGAGCTCACCCAGGCCGAGTGCGCTGGTGAACACCACCGGCGACACCACGGGTTCACCGCGCTCGCGGCTGAGTTCGCGCAGCACGTCCAGACCGCCGAAGCTGCCGTGCGCGGCCGCCTCGTGCATGGCGGTCCGCATACTCACGGCCCGTTCGGCCAGCGTCTGCGGTGCGGAGAGATCGACATCGACGATCAGCGAGGAGGTGAAATCCCCGACCACCCGCTCGACATCCGGATGCACCGGGTCGCGATCGAAAAGCGGGACGGTCAGCAGGAATCGTGGACCCGCGGCATGGGTTCCGACGGCCTCGGCGAATACCGCCGCCACCGCCGCGGCCGGTGTGACGCCCCGCTGGTGGGCGTGCTCCTCGAGTCGTTTGCGGTCGACCGCGTCGATCGCGTGGTGCAGCCGGACCGTCGCCGGTCCGGTCTCGCCACGCGCCGCGCGGTCGGTCAGCGGCAGTTCCGGAGGTCCCGGCAGATGCGGGATACGCTCACGCCACCAGGCGATATCCGCTTCGCGTGGTACGCGGTCGGTGCGCCGCGCGGAGAGCGAAGGAAACGCGACCCCCAGTTCCGGCAGTGTCTCGCCGCGGTACAGGCGGGCCAGATCGTCCACCAGCACCCGGTAGCTCATGGCGTCGGCGGCGATCATGTCCACGTCCAGATGCACCCGGGCGCCGCCGCCGGGCAGCAGCGTCAACTCGGCGCGCAGCACCGCGCCGTCCTCGATCGGCATCGCGCGGTGGGTACCCTCCGCCCGCCGCCGCTCCAGGTCCGCCGCCGCGTTATCGGGGCTGTCCCGGCGCAGGTCGTGCACGGCGATGGCACCCGGATGCGCCGCTCCGATCAGCTGGTTGCCGTCCGGAAGCACCCGGACCCGCAGCATCGGATGACGTTCCAGCAGGGCCGCGGCGGCCGCGCGGAACCGCGCCGGTTCGATATCGCGGCCGTCGAATTCGATGTAGAGATGGGCCGCGACCCCGCCGAACGCGTGACTGTGCGACCGGCCGATCCAGTAGGCGTGCTGCATGGGCGCGAGCGGGAAGGAGGTGTCGAGATCGAAAACCGCGTCGCTGCCGGAGATCTCCATCCCGGCCCGCTCCGTAGCCCGCTCGTCCGTGCCGTTACCGGCGACGAGCGTGTTCCAGGCCCGGATGGTGGGTGCGGCGGTGAGCCGGGCGAAGTCGACGTCGTGTCCGCGTTTGCGCCACTGGCCCGCCAGCCGCATCATGCGCAGCGAGTCCAGTCCCTGGCCGACCAGGTCGTCGTCGAGGTCGAGAGATTCGGGCGAGATGCCCAGTACCGAACCGACCTCCGCCCGGACATCGATTTCCGTACTCGCCTCGGGACGAGTAGCCACCATGAGAACGCCTCTCGCAGATCAAACCAACGTCGGCTTAGGCCGGACTAACTTTAGTGAAGTTAGCCTAGCCTAATCCGAACTCGAGCGTATCCGCTGAGGGCGATGAAGCAAAAGGAGCGCGCTGTGACAAACAACGCCCCTCGTGAGCTCGGGGTTTGGGCCGACTTAGGGTAGGGTACACTAACCCCACACTGGGTGGCCTCTCAAAGTGGTTAGGGCATACTAAAATACGGGTCTACCAGCGGATAGTGGCTTATTCCGGGCCGGTTTTCCGCCTGCGGGGCGGCCCGGACAGACCCGCGAAAACGGCGCTTCCTGTGCCCAAAGTTGGGGGGCCGCCACCCGCGACAGCGGCGGCTCCCACCCACTACCCGACCTGCATCCGGGAGCCGTGCCGCTCCCCCTCCCAGGCGTACTGGCGAGCCAGCGTCACCTCGGGATCGAGCATCGCGCGGTCGAATTCGGCCGGAACCGCGCCCACCTCGAGCAGCCGGGGCCAATCCGGATTCGCGAGCGCACCCCGCCCCAGCGCCACCAGGTCGGCATGACCCTCGTCGAGGACCGCGCGCGCGAGAGCGGGAGCGTGCATACCGCCGTTCGCGAGCACCGGCAGCCCGGTCACCGACCGGGCCAGCCGCGTGATCGTCTCCCCCGTGTCCAAGACCGCCGTGTCGTACCAATCGCGCCCCTCGCTCGCGAGATGCAGATAGTCCGCCCCCGCCGCGGCGACCGCCCGGAAAATCGTCTCCGCTTCGGCGGCCCCGGCCCACCGGTATCCGAAATCGTTGACCTTCGTCTGCGAGAGCCGCAGCCCCACCGGGAAACCGGACCCGACCGCTGCCCGCACCGCACGGATCACCTCGACCGCGAAACGGACGCGCCGGGCGGGATCGCCACCGTATTCGTCATCGCGCCGGTTGGTGTACTCGGTCAGGAACTGGTCGATGAGATAGCCGTTCGCACCGTGGATCTCGACCGCGTCGAAGCCGGCCGACCGGGCCCGCCGGGCCGCCGCCCCGAATCCGGCGACGATCTTCCGGATATCCGCGTGCGTCGCCGCCGCCGGCAACGCGAACGGCCCCGACCCACCGTAGGCGGACATCTTGGCGCCCTTGGGTAGCACCGCCGACGGCCCGATCGTCCGATCGCTGAACGAATTCTCCTGAACCAGCGCCCCGCCGTGCATCAACTGCAGCGCGATGGCACCGCCGGCCGCGTGCACCCCCGCGGTAACCGCCCGCCAGCCCTCCACCTGCCGCGCCGTCACCATCCCGGGCTGGCGCGCATAGGCCTGACCGAACTCCTCATCGATATAGGTGCCCTCGGTAGCGATCAGGGCGAACCCACCCGCGGCGAACCGCGCGTAGTACTCGGCCATGGCAGCGGTGGGCACACCGTCCCCCGCGGTACTCACCCGCGACATCGGCGCCACCGCCGCCCGATTACGCAGTCGCAGATTTCCGATCCGGATGGCGGCCAAAACGGGATGGCTGGTCACGAAAACTCCTCGTACTCGACGAAATCGGTTCCGATCCAGAATCCGCGCTACCCACCATCACGACAAGTACTGTCTTTTTTGTGCTGTAGTGTCGGTTTGTATACCGAGGAGGTCGGAGTGCACGACGAGACGCCGGACTACTGCACGATCGAAGCCGCCATGGAAGTGGTCGGCGGCAAATG
This sequence comes from Nocardia sp. NPDC003345, assembly GCF_053589395.1. Classification (NCBI taxonomy): domain Bacteria; kingdom Bacillati; phylum Actinomycetota; class Actinomycetes; order Mycobacteriales; family Nocardiaceae; genus Nocardia; species Nocardia sp. NPDC003345. The sequence goes on along the minus strand of NZ_JBSFRU010000009.1, from coordinate 2,067 downwards.
GAAGATGGCCATCGTCAACCACCTCTTCGAGGGCACGCTCCGCTTCGGCGAACTGGGCCGCGCCATGCCCACCGTCACCCCGCGCATGCTCACCCGCCAGCTCCGCGAACTCGAATCCGACGGCCTGATCCGGCGCACCGTCTACCCCCAGGTCCCACCGAAGGTCGAATACGACCTCACCGAACTCGGCGCGAGCCTGCGACCGGTCGCGGGGCTATTGGAGTCGTGGGGGGAGCGGTACCGGCAGGAAACCAGCGGGTGACGATCGTCGGGCCGACCGCTGCTTGATCTGGCAATAGATATCGTCGCGCATTTCCTCGACACTTCGTGAGCGCCTGCTACGGAAAACGGGCAGCGACGAGCCGCGACGTGAGCGGCCGGAGGCATCCAACAGCATCGTGATTCCGCGGCGAACGAGTTCTGCTCTGCCTATACCTGTCACCCACGATTCCGCATGGAGCCGGGCCTCGAGATCAGCGGGCAGATACGAGGTCATCTTGCTCATGTCGGACGGTACCCCCAATCAGCTGCCACATCACTCAGCAGAAGAGCGATGGAAGGCCAGCGGGCGTACGTCTCGCCGAACTGCTCGATCACATCGGCCTGCACCACAATCCGCCCCAACTGTCCGTCCAGATGAGCAATGGCAGGGACGAAGACCGCCTCGGCTCTCTGCGCCTGGATCCGATCCTCGAGGAATACCAGTCGTTGCGGTCGGGACTCGTCTACTCGCAGAACCTCGCAGACTTCGTACCCGAACCGAACCGCCAGCCGCGCCATCCGGCACTCGTCCAGCTTCTGAGCGTGCCCGCTCAGATCCGTGCGCAGATACACAAGTGCCGGAGCAACGTCACCGTATGTGCTTGCGCACGTCATGCGGGCCAACGGACTGCGCGAGACGCCCGCCAGCGAGCGATAACAGCATCGATCTCCATCTGAGGGTGGGTGAGATAACTGCGTGGTTCCAGCGAGCGGAGGCCGTCGAGCACCTCCTGCAATACTCCGGGGTCGTAGCACTCGCTTTCTCGGGCATAGTGGAGCACAGTGGCCGTCGAGGCCACCCTCGAGCGAGCTACCCGATGCCGGGGCGGGCCCCCGCCGATGGGATCCTGTCGGGAGTCCTGAACCGCAGACGTGTGTGAAGAAGTCATGTTCACAGACTCGCAGCGGTACATCATGATTCGATGTGACAGTTTGTCACCGGAGTCGGATCCGACAGACTTCGACGCTCTCCGCCGTCCTTATGACGGTTGCGGCGCCCCGGTATCGCGCACGATCGTCTCGATATCCGAGCGCAAAGGACGCCAGTACAGCTCATGCCAGGCCCGGGCCGGGTCGCTGATAAGCACTGGCGGCTCCGGTGCCGGCGGTTTGTGCAAGATTTCGATATGCCGTCCGGTCCGCTTCTCCACAGCGGCGACAACTTCGAGAATGCTGGTTCCGCGGCCGCTACCGACGATGTAATTCCGACATTCTCCCAGCGGCGGAATGTTCTCGAAGCAGGCCACGAACGCCGCCGCAGCATCCTCTAGGTGCAGATAATCACGGACCGCCCGGCCGTCACCATTGACCTCCAACACCGAGCCTCCGGTCGCCGCCGCAATCGTCCGAGGTATCAGCCGGGTGTCGTCGGCGTCCGCTCCACCCGCAACGTTCATCAGTCGAAGTACGGTCGCCGAGAGGCAGCCGGTGCGCACCTGCGCTCGAATTGCCATCTCAGCGGCCATTTTGCTGGCCGCATACGGATGCGGCGGCGCATCCGGGGTGTTCTCGGTCATCGGCTGGAGTTCTGGAGATCCGTATATCGACCCTGTCGAGGCAAAGACCAGCCGCGAAACCTGCGACGAAGCCATCGCGTCCAACAGCGCGACGGTCCCGCCGACATTCACTCGAAAGTATTGCAGCGGTTGCTCGATCGACTCGCGGGCGCGAGTGAGCCCAGCGAGATGACATACCGCGTCGACTCCCTCCAGCGCCTTCCTCAGCCCTGCGCCATCGAGCAGATCGGAAATTCGGACGGGCACCTCACGCACTGATGTCTCGGTCCGGATCATCGCCAGCGGGTCG
>NZ_JBSFRU010000008.1:0-47234 GCF_053589395.1 Nocardia sp. NPDC003345 | reverse complement strand
GATCTGATCGCCCGTACCCCGGAGGAACATCGCGCCCGCAAGATCGATGTGCGATTGCGCCACGAGGTGGTCGAACTCGATATCGCCGGGCGCCGGGTCCGCAGTCACGACCTGGCGAGCGGAGCCGAAACCTGGACCGGCTACGACGCACTCGTCCTGGCGACGGGCGCCCGTCCGATCCGTCCCGACCTGCCCGGTATCGATGCACCCGGGGTGCACGGAGTGCAGACCCTGGACGACGGCGAAGCCCTCATCGCCACCCTGTCGGCCACCACGGGCCGGCGTGCCGTCGTGGTCGGTGCCGGCTATATCGGCGTCGAGATGGCGGAGGCGCTGATCCGGCGGGGTTTCGAGGTGACCGTCGTGCATCGCGGGGCCGAACCCATGTCGACACTGGATCCCGATATGGGGTCGCTGGTGCGGGAGGCCCTGTGCGGAATGGGGGTGACGGTGGTGGGCGACAGCGCGGTCGGGGAGATCCGGACCGGACCCGATGGCCGCGTATGCGCCGTGGTGGCCGGTGATGCCGAATATCCCGCCGATGTGGTGGTGCTGGGCATCGGGGTGGTTCCCGAGACCGGTCTGGCTGCGGCGGCCGGGCTCCCGCTCGGTGAACACGGCGGCCTGCTGACGGATTCGGCCATGCGGGTGCGCGGGTACGAGGACATCTGGGCGGGCGGGGACTGCGTGGAGGTGCTCGACCTGGTGTCGGGGATGAGCCGTCATATTCCGCTGGGGACCCATGCGAACAAGCACGGTCAGGTCATCGGCGCCGGTATCGGCGGCGGCTACGCGACTTTCCCCGGGGTCGTCGGAACGGCGGTCAGCAAGGTATGCGATCTCGAGGTGGCGCGTACCGGGTTGCGTGAGAAGGACGCGCGCGCCGCGGGTCTGCAATACGTCACCGCGACGATCGAATCGACCGGGCGCGCAGGCTATTACCCCGACGCGGCCCCGATGACGGTGAAGATGCTCGCCGAGCGCAGGACCGGAAGATTGCTCGGCGTGCAGATCGTGGGGCGCGAGGGCGCGGGTAAGCGGGTGGATATCGCGGCGGTCGCGCTGACCGCGCGGATGACCGTAACCCAGATGACCGCACTCGATCTCGGCTACGCGCCGCCGTTCTCGCCGGTCTGGGATCCGGTGCTGGTCGCGGCGCGTAAGTCGGTGCGCGCGGTCGAGGAGCGCGGTTGAACTCGCCCGCCCGCCTACCCCGTACTATCTTCCATCGTCAGTACGGAACGGAACGGGTCGATGAAGGGGGCGGTGTGCGGGCCGGGGGTATCGGGATCGGGCAGCACCGGGAGCTACGCATGAAGAGGGCGGCAGGATGAACTCCGACGCGAACGCCGGGGGCGCCGACCCCGCCGACATCCTGGACGCGGTGACCGAACCCATGCCGAGAGTACGGGAGGCGACCGATACCCGGCGCCGCCTCGCGGCCGCCGAGGACACCGTGGCGCGGCAGACGATCACCCCGGGGGTGCACCGGGTCGCGCTACCCGACGACGGACTCGCCGAAGTCGTCTGCGTGCACTGCGGGACCCAGAGTCGTGGTCCGCGCTGTTCGGCCTGTGAACGCCCGCACCGGGTCCAGGACCGCTTCGAGGCCGATCTGGGCGTGGCCGGTCTCGTCACCGATCGCGGGATCCTGCACGCGCGTAACGAGGACGCGGTGGCCGCCGCTGTCGTCCCCGACGAGGACGGCAGCCCGGGGACCATCGTGCTGGTGGTATGCGACGGGGTGTCCTCTTCCCCGGATCCGCAGGCGGCCTCCGGTACCGCGGCGCGCACCGGTGTGGACGCCTGCCTGGCCGCGCTGGCCGGCGACCGGACCGCGGAGGAGGCCGCGGCCGCGGGGATGGCCGCGGCGTCCGAGGCGGTCCGCAATCTGGTCGGTCCGGACGGGGACGCGCCCTCGTGCACATACGTCTCGGCGATCGTGCGTTCGGAGGCGAACGGGCAGACCTCGGTCACCGTGTCCAATATCGGGGACAGCCGGGCCTATTGGCTGACGGCCGGGGAACCGGCCGCCGAACAGCCCGCCCGGCCCGGCCATCCGGCGGCGCTGTCGGCCGCGCAGAAACTCACCGTCGACGATTCCTGGGCGCAGACCCTGGTCGAGGCGGGCGCGATGGACGAGCAGGCCGCGATGGCCGATCCACGAGCCCATACCCTGATGCGCTGGCTGGGCGCGGACGCCGGTCAGCATCCCTGGTCCGCGGACAGTATCCGCACCTATTACGTGGAGTCGCCCGGACTGCTGCTGCTGTGCACCGACGGGCTGTGGAACTATCTGCCGGGCCCGGCGGATCTGGCCCGGCGTGCGATGGGCGCACCGACAGTGGACGCGGCCCGCGCACTCGTCGATTACGCCGTGGTCTGCGGCGGCAGCGATAACATCACGGTCGCGCTGGCCCCGGTTTCCGGCGGTTCGTGAGCGCTGCTCCGAGCACGGCAACTTTCCGGCAATCCGGGACAGGTGGCCCCGCCACGCGGTCGCGCTCGGTTCGCGCGCTGCGGACACCACGGATATCCGGTTGTCCGCGGTGTTTGCAAAAGTGCGAAGTCGGGTACAAATCCGGAAAGCCGGTGCCGGCACCCCGAGGTCGGACCGGGTGAGCAGGTACGCACCTACCGCAAGGAGGTTCGTCATGAAGGGTGGCCTGTCCGCCGCTCCGGGAACAACCATGGTCACCACGAATCATGAGGTCATCCGCCAGTGGGCGCAGCGGCGCGGTGCGAACCCGGCGACGATGCCCGGTGGCCGGTACGACGGTGAGGTGGGCGTGCTGCGGCTGGACTTCCCGCATTACGGGGGTGCGGTTCTGCAGCCCGTCAGCTGGGCCGACTGGTTCGCGAGCTTCGACGCGCGCCGGCTGAGTTTTCGCTACCAGGAATTTCGCGCAGACGGAACGCCGAGTAACTTCTTCCGCCTGGAGCATACGCACGATATGTGAACGTGAGGCATTTCACTTCAGGGGTTTACGCCGGGACGCTTTCGGCTATTCGTATAACCGGAAGGTTGCTCGAGTAAGCTGAGAAGCGGGCTGTCGCGTCGGTACGGGGATGCGAAACCCGCGCCGCGGCACGCCACGTGCGTCTGCAAGGGAATGAAAATTTGAGCGCGAACCTGATGATCGTGGAAGACGACGACCGGGTCCGGGGTGCTCTGCGCCTGGCGATGGAAGACGAAGGCTACGACGTCGCGGAGGCCGAAGAAGCCGAGGCCGCGCTCACTCACCTGCGCACGATCGGCGTGCCCGACGTGATGATCGTCGATCTGATGCTGGGCGGAATGGATGGGTTCACCTGCATCCGCGAGATCCGCCGGGACCACGATGTACCGATCATCGTGGTCAGTGCCCGCGACGATACCCACGATGTGGTCGCCGCCCTCGAGGCCGGCGCCGACGATTTCGTCACCAAACCGTTCGAGATCAAGGAGATCACCGCGCGGATGCGGGCACTGCGCCGCCGGGCGCGGTTGTCCGTGGAACGCGAGGCCCCGATCGAAGTGGTCCTCGATGCCGATCCGGACGCGCCGCTGATCCTGTCCCCGGACGGCGGCGCGGTCCGGCGCGGCGAGGAAGAGATCGGTCTCACCGTCACCGAGTTCCGGCTGCTGTGCGAACTCGCCGAGGCGCCCGGCCGGGTATTGAGCCGTGACGTCCTCCTGGAGCGCGTCTGGGACCGCGGTTTCTTCGGTGACGAGCGGATAGTCGATGTGCATATGCGCAGATTGCGAACCAAGATCGAGCGCGATCCCTCCGATCCGCGGATCGTGGTCACCGTTCGTGGCCTCGGTTACCGGCTGGACGTGCAGCGCTAACCGATGAACAGTGTGCGTAGCGATACCGGGATCGGACCCGATCCGGGGCGCTGGAGCCTGCGCAGCCGCGTGACGACCGCGTTCGCGGCATCCTCGGCCCTGATGACGCTGGTCCTGGTGGTCGCCGTGTTCGCGGTGGTCAGCGAGGAGAGCCGGACCTTCGGTGAACGCCTCCGGCACCGGCCCGGCCTGCTGATCGGCTGCGCCGTGGTCGCGGCGCTGGCCGGTGCCGGCGCCGGGATCTGGGTCGGCCGGCGGATGCTGAAACCGTTGCGCGATGTCGCCGAGGCCGCCGCGCGGATCGCCGCCGGTGAACTGGATACGCGACTACCCGATAGCAACGACCAGGACCTGGCGAGTACCGTGGCGTCCTTCAACAGAATGATCGACTCGCTGCAGCGTCGCATAGATCGGGAACATCGCCTGTTCGGTGATGTCAGCCACGAATTGCGGACCCCGCTGACCACCCTGACCACCGCCGTGGGTGTACTGAACAAGTACCGGGACGACTGCCCGCCGCGTTCGCGCCAAGCCTTGGATCTGGTGACCGCCGAGGTGGAACACCTACGGCGGCTGCTCGACGATCTGCTGGCGCTGGCCCGGGTGGAGGCCGGTATGCACCACGGCGACGCGGATCCGGTCTCGGTGGGTGACCTGCTCACGCACACCCTCAGTGACAGCCACCGCCCGGCCGGGCTGCTCACCGTCGACGACGAGGTGACGGTGCTCGGCCGCAAACTGGAACTCGAGCGTGCCGTGCTCAATGTGCTGAAGAACGCCGATAAGCACGGCGGGGGTGTGGTGGGTGTCACGGTACGCCGCGACGGCGCGGAAGCGGTGGTCGAGATCGACGATGCCGGACCCGGTGTGGCGGCCACCGACCGCGACCGGATTTTCGAACGTTTCGCCACTTCACGGTCGGGACGGCGCTATGCCACCGGTGGCACCGGAATAGGCCTGGCATTGGTCGCCGAAACTGTGGCGACCCATAAGGGCCGAGTGGAATGTGTCGAACGTCCCGGTGGTGGAGCCCGTTTCATTCTCCGGCTTCCGGTTATACAAAGAGAGGAACGACGTCATACGCCTGTAACACGATCGTAAAGAACTCGACCAGGTCACCTCAAAGTTTGTTCGTAAGCCTGGGAAAGTACTGCAAGCAGACATCGGAGTTGTATGTCTTTACAAACTGAGTCCACGCAGACCGCCGGCCCCGCCGGCGCCGACTCGACCACTTCGTCCGCCGCGACCGATGCGGAGCCCGCCAGTACCGGCGTGGTGCTGCGCGCGCCGCGGATCGCCGACGCCGCGAGGCTGTGGCAGATCGCCGACGAGTCGCAGGTCCTGGATGTCAATTCGAGCTATGCTTATCTTCTGTGGTGCCGCGATTTCGCGACCACGTCCGTGGTCGCCGAGAGCGACGGCCGTGTGGTCGGCTTCGTCACCGGCTACCTGAGACCCGAGGCGCCCGGAACACTGTTCGTCTGGCAGGTCGCCGTCGACACCGACCAGCGCGGCCGGGGCACCGGCGTCGCCATGCTGGACTGGCTGGTATCCACCGTCACCGCGCCCGGCCACCCCGCCGGCGGCAGCGTCGACGCGCTGGAGACCACCGTTTCTCCCGATAACCCCGCCTCGATCGCCATGTTCTCGTCGCTGGCCCGCCGCCGCGGCGCCGAAATGGTGCGCAGCGATCTGTTCGACCCGGATGTATTCCCGGACAATCACGCCGCCGAGGACCTCTACCACATTTCTCCGATCGCCCGTAAGAACGAAAGGGATCACTGAGATGATTACCCCCGAAACGACGATCTTCGATGAACTGGAATCCAATGTCCGCGGTTACTGCCGCTCCTGGCCGACGGTTTTCGAAACCGCGCAGGGCGCATGGCTGCGCGATGAGAACGGCAAGGATTTCCTCGATTTCTTCGCCGGCGCGGGCGCGCTGAACTACGGCCACAACAATCCGCTGCTGAAGTCCGCCCTGCTGGACTACATCGCCGGTGACGGCATCACGCACGGCCTGGACATGTCCACGGTCGCCAAGCGCAAACTGCTGGAAACCGTGCGTGACACCCTGCTGGCCCCGCGCGGACTGAACTACAAGGTGCAGTTCCCCGGCCCGACCGGAGCCAACGCGGTCGAGGCCGCGCTGAAACTGGCGCGCAAGGTGACCGGCCGGCAGACCATCCTGAGCTTCACCAACGCGTTCCACGGCATGACCCTGGGCGCCCTGTCGGTGACCGGCAACGCGATGAAGCGCGCCGGCGCCGGTGTCCCGCTCAACCACGCGACGCCGATGCCCTACGACGGCTACTTCGACGGCACCACCACCGACTTCCTGTGGATGGAACGGGTGCTCGACGATTCGTCGTCCGGTCTGGATCGCCCGGCCGCCGTCATCGTGGAAACCGTGCAGGGTGAGGGCGGTGTGAATCTGGCCCGTGACGAATGGCTACGCCACCTGGCCGCACTGTGCTCCGAGCGCGGGATCCTGCTCATCGTCGACGATGTCCAGATGGGCTGCGGCCGTACCGGCCCGTTCTTCTCCTTCGAATCGGCCGGTATCACCCCCGACATCGTGACGCTGTCCAAGTCGATCGGCGGCTACGGCCTGCCGATGGCACTGGTGCTGATGAAGCCGGAACACGATGTGTGGTCACCGGGTGAGCACAACGGCACCTTCCGCGGTAACAATCCGTCCTTCGTGACGGCGCAGGTGGCGATCGAGCACTATTGGTCCGATGATGTACTGGAGAAGTCCACCCTGGCCAAGGGGAAGCGGGTGGCCGCGGCGCTGAACGAGATCGCCGTGGCCGTTCCGGGAATATCCACTCGCGGCCGTGGCCTCGTGCACGGGTTGGTCTTCGACGACGCCTCGCAGGCCGGGAAGGTCTGCCAGGTCGCGTTCGATCGTGGTCTGCTCACCGAGACCTCGGGCGCGTCCGACGAGGTCGTCAAACTGCTGCCGCCGCTGACCATCGCCGATGACGAACTCGATCAGGGCCTGCACATCCTGAGTGACGCCGTCGAAACCGTTTGCAGCTGAAAGGGAAAAACCGAATGATCGTTCGCACCACCGAAGAAATCACCGGCACCGACCGCGATGTGGGTGCCGAGGGGTGGCGGAGCAAGCGCATCGTGCTGGGTGGCGACAAGGTGGGATTCTCGTTCCACGAGACCACCATCGAGCCCGGCACCACCCACGTCTTCCACTATCAGAACCATGTGGAAGCGGTCTGGCTGGTGGAGGGTGAAGGCACCCTGACCGACCTGACCAACGACCGCACCTACGATCTCGCGCCGGGCACCATGTACCTGCTCAACGGGCACGAGAAGCATGAGGTGCGGACGCGGACACGGATGCGGATGCTGTGCGTGTTCAATCCTCCCGTCACCGGACAGGAGGTGCACGACGAGAACGGCGTTTATCCGTTGATCGCCGTTCCGGCCGACTGAGAGGAAGGACGAACGACGTTGGTAGACAATCGGATCGATCGCTATCCGACCAGAATCGCGGAGCGCCTGCCGCAGCAGGAGCGGCACGACGCGACTGTGTGGGGCCGGATCGGCAACGCGGAGCTGGCTGCGTTCGATACCGACGGTTTCGCAATGATGGATCGTCTGCTGTCCCCGGAAGAGGTGGCCGAGTATGCGGCCGAGATCGACCGGCTGGCAGGCGATCCCGCGTTGCGGGGTGACGAACGGCTCATCGTCGAGAAATCGTCGCAGCAGGTGCGCTCGGTATTCGAGGTGCACAAGCTGAGCCCTGCGGTGGCGGAACTGGTGCGGGAATCCCGGGTGGTCGACCTGGCCCGGCAGGTACTGGGTTCGGATGTGTACATCCACCAGAGCCGGGTCAACTATCTGCCCGGATTCGGCGCCGGTTTCTACTGGCACTCCGATTTCGAGACCTGGCATGCCGAGGACGGTATGCCCTCGCCTCGGGCGGTGAGCCTGTCCATCGCGTTGACCGACAACTACCCGTACAACGGCAGCCTGATGGTCATGCCGGGGTCCCACCAGACGTACGTGCCCTGCCAGGGCGCGACACCCGCGGACCATTATCGGGAGTCACTGCGTGAGCAGGAGATAGGGGTGCCGAGCAAGGCCGATATCACCGATCTGGCCCATAAATACGGGATAACCCAGTTCACCGGTCCGGCCGGTTCGGCGCTGTTGTTCGACTCGAACATCATGCACGCGTCGGCGAACAACATCACGCCGTTCCCGCGGTCGAATATCTTCCTGGTGTTCAACAGTGTGGAGAACACCCTGGAGGAACCGTTCGCCGCGCCGGAACGACGGCCGGCGTATATCGCCGATCGCGAATTCGCGCCGGTATAGGGCGGCGAACCGCCCATGGCGACGGGGACGAACCCGCGAGGTTCGTCCCCGTCGCCATGTTCGAATCATCTACTGCGCCGGGACTGTTCCCGCGCACGGTAGGACCGGGTCCCGCCGTGCAATACGCGGAACACGGTGAGCCAGGCCTCCGGTGGTACGAAGCCGACCGCGAGCCCGGGCGCAACACCGGCCGCCGCGCAGGCGCCCGCTACGGCCGGCGCCGGGTGGGCGCGCCGCAGTGAGGCGGCGAACGAGCCGCCGATTCCCGAGAATCCCAGTTCGACGAACCTGCGGTAGCTGTCCCGGGCCTGCGCCGGGAGTAGCGGTTCGGCGCGGGGGGCGATCCGCAACAGGGCGGCGTCGACGTGCGGTACCGGGAAGAATTCGCGCCGGTCGAACCGGTGCCCCAGGGTGAATTCGGTATCCGGCCAGTGCGTCACGGTGAGTTTGGACCAGCGGCCGTAATCGCCGGTGTGCTTGCGGGCGAACTCGTATTGGGTGAGCAGCGTCGCCGCGGTGAGCTGCCGGGCCGCCAGGCACCACCGGACGATATCGGTGGTCACCGCGAACGGGATATTGGCGACCACCGTGAACGGTTGCCGCGGCGGGCGGACGATCCGGAAATCGCTGTGTACCACTCGAAAACGCGGATTTCCCGCGTAGCGCGCGGCCAGGCGCCGCGCGTAGTGCGGGTCCTTCTCGTAGGCGATCACCCGGCCGGCGCGGTCCAGAAGCGGACGGGTGAGCATTCCGTCGCCGGGTCCGATCTCGAGGACGAGATCATCTCGTCCGATACGGGCGGAGCGCACGATACGGTGCGCGGTCGCCGGATCGGTGAGGAAGTTCTGGGACAGCTGTTTACGGGTCGCGGGGCCGCGGGCAGGCGTAGGCCGGTCGTGGCGGGACATGGATCCTCCGGAGAGTGGGCCGAATCGAGAGATGCCTGATTCGCCCGGACCCATGCCGGGTGCAGAAGCGGCGCGCAGAGGCGCCGAATGGGGTCGCGACGACTGGCCGGCCGATCAAGTGGCCGGCTGTCTACGGCCGGATGCCCCCGCGGTGGGGACGCCCGGACCGGTCAGCGGAGTGTGTTGTGCACCGGCAGAGTCCGAGCTGCCGTGCGCAGGCGGATGTGGAACGCGCCGACCGCGCACACTCCGGTGATGCACAAAGTTCCCATGTGCGGCGACTGTAGACGGTGCCGGTGATCCGGTACAGCGAATTTCTCTCCGGTGCGGCTCCGCCGATCGCGGTGAATCCCCGTGCCGTCGCGAGGCGCGGAGATCGTCTGGGCCGGGCGCGTGGGATCCGATGATCCTGGGTACCGGTTTCGCCACGCGTCCCGGGTCTCCGGTGGCTGCTCAGCGCGCGCCCGCGGGCTCCTCGCAGGGGCCGGACGGGGTGAGTGCGGCGAGCTCGGTATCCAGGGCGACCTCCGCCGGGGCTTCGGCCGGGGCTTCGGCGGGCGTCGCGGCTGCGCCGATAACCGCCGCGCCGTCGCGGTAGCTACGGCTCAGCCGACGGTAATGTGCGCTGCCCAGCGCGTATCCGGTGAACAGCAGGCCCAGGACCCCGAGCAGAACGAACACCAGCGCCATACCGCGGGCCTCCCCGGTGCCGAACCAGCCACCGATCGACCGCGCGCCCGGCCCGTCGGTCATGAACGGGATGAAGAAGAACTGGGCGAGCGGGCTGATCAGGAAGGCGGTCAGGGGCGAGGCGGCCTGCTCCACACTCTGCGCGAAACCGAAGACGCGTCCCTGCCTTTCGTAGGGCACGACCTTCTGCAGTACGGTCTGCTCGGCCGCTTCGGCGAAGGGCATGAGCAGCATGAACACCGCCATTCCGGCGAACAGCAGGAACACCGAATCGCGCAGCGGGAAGACCAGCATGACCGCCCACAGCCCCATATTGACCAGCAGGATCAGGCGTACCGGGTTCGACGAGGTGCCGGTCCGGGCGACCAGCAGTCCACCCGCGATCATCACCGCGCTCAGCACACCCCAGGCCACGCCCCACAGTTGCACGGACATCATGGAGAGCGCGTAGGGGTCCATCAGGGCCATGAGTCCGCCGAAGAGCAGGTTGTTCAGCGCCGAGAACGCGATGAGCGGGACCATGCCGGGGATGCCGCGGACGACCCGGATCGTCCCGCCCAGGTCGATGCGCCGGGGTTCGCCGGCGGCCGCGGCCCGGGCCAGCGTATCGGGCAGGGTGAGCCGATGCAGATGTGCCAGTGCGGCGGACAGCACGACCACTGCCAGGACCAGCACACCCAGCATCCCGTTCCAGCCGACGAGCAGCGCACTGGCCACCGAGGTCACCAGATGCGCGATCCCGGTCGTGGTGCCGACGAGGCCGTTGGCGCGGTCGCGGACCCGGGCGTGGAACATCGCGGTGACCACGGTCGGCAGTGCGATCGTGCGTAGTCCGCCGGCCACCACCCCGGTCATCAGCAGGACGATCAGAATCCACAGCCGGACGCTCGCCGGATCCTGCCAGGCGGTGGCGGGCGTGGCCAGGTAGAACACCAGCGCGACCGCGTAGATCCCCAGGGAGATCAGCGCGGACGCCTGCATGACCGACTTCTTGCGCCGGTGGTCGACGATACTGCCGAACCAGACACCGGTACCCGCCATCGCGACCAGGAAGATACCGGCGATCATGCCGGTCGCGAACACCGAATGGGTTCGCAGATAGACGAAGAAGGTGATCGCGAACCACACCGTGAAGTTGATGAACGAGACCAGCAGGACGTTCACCAGCAGTTGCGCGAAGGTGCGCACGGTGGGGTCGCGGAGGTCGAGGCGGTCGGCGGCCTCGGCGGCGGTCCGGTGTGGGGTTCTCATACTCATGAACTCAACTACCTCGACATTGGTTCAGGTCAAGTGGTGACCTCGCGGATACGTCATCACCTGAGACCGGGGCCGCCGCCGAAACTAATCGCTGCCCGCCGTGCGGATGGCCGGATGGGTGGCGGTCGCGATCACTTCCTCGGCGACGGCCTGGGCCCGCCACATCCGCGCCTCCGCGCCGGCTCCCCGCCGGTCCAGCAGGTCGGCCAGCCCCGCCATGGCCGGGATCAACCGCCGTGCCGCGGCCGCGCGCCACCACACCTCCGCGGCCTCGGGCTCCTCCCGCCGCAGGTAGAGCAGGCCGAGGTCGTACGCGGCGCCGATATGCCCGGCTCGCGCCGCGGGCGCCCACAGCAGGGCGGCCTGTTCGTCGTTACCCAACGCGTGGGCGGCGCCACCCAAGGTGTGGAGCCGGTCCGGGTCCGCCGGATCGGTGGCGGGTGCGGGCCGGCCGGACGGGACCGGCGGCAGTGAACCGTCGGCGACGGTATCGGCGAGTGCGTCGTGTTCGGGGATATCGACACCGTCGTCCTCGGCATAGTGCTGCTGCGCTGCCGGCCGCGGCACCATCGCGAACGCGCCGCCGGCCGGGGCGTGCCGGTACGGATCCGGTCCGTAGTCGGGGAGCTCGGCGCCGCGGATCACCGGCACCAGCCCGGTCTGTTCCGGGTGGTCGGCCCATCCGGCCGGGCCGGCGGGGTGGTAACCGGCCGGGTCCGCGGAATCCCGGCGGGGCTCGACCGTGTCGTCGTACCAGGTCTCGTCGTAGGTCCCGTCCCATTCCGCCGGCCATCCGTCGTAGGCGCCGAAGTCGGGTTCGCGGTAGCCGAGATCCGAGATGACGACTGCCGGGATGTGCGGGACCGATCGGGGGAAGTCGTTGCCGCGCGGTGCGTCCCGGTCCAGCGTGAAGAGATCGGCGAAGCTACAGGGATAGCCCTCCACCTCGGTGTGGTCCGCCGGCCGGGTGGCGGGCGCCGCCGAATCGACCGGGGTGCTGCGAATTTCCACCACCAGATCGGCGAAATGCGCCGGACCTTCGCCCACACTGCACCACAGCACCGTGCGGCCGGAATCGGCGTGCTCGACCACGATCCCGTAATTGCCCATCCAGGACCGCGGCGTCCCGGTCGTATCGGACCACACCGGCGTCAGGACCAGCAGCGCGTCGGGTGTCTCGGCGGTCAGCCGGAAGTCGACACCGCGTTCGAGTGCGTCGCGCCAGATATCGACTCCGGTCAGTTGTTTGCCGTCGATATCGATATGGCCGTCGACCACGGACAGTCCGATGCCCACACTCGCCGGTCCCGGTGGCGGCGTCGCCGACAGCAGCGTTACGGTGAGCGACGTCGCCGACGCGGCCAACTGCTCGGTGTACATCGGATAGACGGTGGCGCCTTGCCATTCGATCGGTTCGGCGCTGAAGTAGCGGTCGGCCAGTACGGCCGGGGATCCGGCCGTCTCGTCCGGGAGGTCCGGCACCGGCGTCACGAGCTCCAGCAACGGTGCGGCATCATGGGCCGGGCCGCGTAGGTGCCGCGGCAGCTGACCGGCCGGCGGTACATGTATGTACCTATCGTCCTGCGATGGAATCACTCCGGTCGTCGACGCTACCGGATCGTACATATCCTGCCCCGCCTTTCCCACCGCTCCGATTCTCCCCGCAGCAATGCGGTGGCTATACCGTACTAGCCGGATCCGCTGGATGGGGCGCGATTTCGTACCCACGAGGCGTTCGGGTGCCGCGATATCGCTTTCCGGCGCCCGGAACAGCGCAGACACCTCGCGCACCCGCATGTCGGGACACGCAGGGGATCGAGCACTTCCGCGACTTCGCCGAGCGGCGGGAACGCGGTGAGGGGAGGGTGGGCGAGAGAAATTTATCTGTAACCGTCGGTTACAGATAAACCTGGCAGGATCGAACTGCCGACCGTGAACGGTGAATGCCGCCGAATCATCACCGGTCGCGTCGAGATTACACGATTCACGGTCGTGGGTGCCGGGCAGCGGTGTCCGGTAACGCTCGTCCGATGGTCACCGCGGTGTCATCCCGGGGCAACGCTGCGGTCGGTCTGGTGCGGGATCCCTTGAGAATGGACACCACACGCAGGCGCTTCCTGACTCGCGGCGCCGCGGCGGCCGCCGTTCTGGTGGCCGGTACCGGCGCGGCGGGTAGCGCACGGTTCCGTGCGCCCCGCCGGCTCGGCGACCCGTTCACGCTCGGTGTGGCCTCCGGCGACCCCACTCCGGACGGCGTCGTGCTGTGGACACGGCTGGCGCCCGACCCGATCGCGCCGGACGGTTTCGGCGGTATGGGTCCGGAGCCGGTCACGGTGGAGTACGAGATAGCGCGCGACGAGGGTTTCCGCGATATCGCCCGGCGCGGGACCGCTGTCGCCGACCGCGCCCTCGGTCATTCCGTCCATCCCGAGGTTCGCGGGCTCGAACCGGGACGCTGGTATCACTACCGCTTCCGGGCCGGATCGGCGATCTCACCGGCCGGCCGCACTCGCACCGCGCCCGCCGCGGGCGCACCGGCCCGGCGGCTGCGGTTCGCGTTCGCCTCCTGCCAGGCATGGAACGACGGCCACTACACCGCGTACGAGCATATGGCCCGGGAAGACCTCGACCTCGTCGTCCACCTCGGCGACTACCTGTACGAATATCCGATCAGCGGTGACGGCCGCGGCGTCGAGGTGGAATCGCAGCTGCGCCACGAACCTCGCGACCTGCGCGGATACCGTGTTCACTACGGCTGGTACAAGACCGATCCGGCGCTGCGCCGGGCCCATGCCGCCTTCCCGTGGCTGGTGACCATGGACGATCACGAACTCGCCGACGACTGGGCCGGGGACCGGCCGGGTCCCCGGCCCGGCGCCGACCGGCTGGCGCCGGTGTTCCGGTCCCGGCGGGCCGCCGCGTTCCGGGCGCTCTACGAACATCAACCGTTGCGGCTGGGGCAGCTGCCGTCCGGGCCGCGGATCCGAATGCACCGGCGCTACCGTTTCGGCGATCTCGCCGAGATCACGATGCTGGACACCCGCCAGTACCGGGCCGGCGGATCCATTCTCGGCGCACGGCAGCGGGAGTGGCTGGTCGACGGGTTCGCGACCTCGCCTGCCCGCTGGCAGATCCTCGGCAATCAGGTGGTGCTGGGCCGCACCGATGACGACGCCGGACCGGGTGCGGTGCTGTCCGGTGACGCCTGGGACGGATACCCGGCGGAGCGGGCCGCGGTGCTGGCGGCCGCCGCCGCGCGTTCGGTACCCAACCTCGTGGTCGTCACCGGTGACCGGCACGAGAACTACGCCGCCGATCTGCGTGCCGATCCGGCGGACCCGCGAACACCCGTGGTCGCGGCCGAATTCACCGGAACCTCGATCACCAGTGGCGGCGACGGGGTGGACAGCTACGCCCGCGGCGAACAGTTGCTGGCCGCCAATCCGGACCTGAAATTCTTCAACGCCCAGCGCGGATATGCCCGGGTCGAGGTCGGGCCACAGCTGTGGCGCACCGATTTCCGGGTGGTCCCGTATGTGAGCAGGCCCGGTGCGGGCGTATACACCCGGGCCTCCTATGTGGTGGAGAACGGTGTGCCGGGGGTAAGGGCCGCGGCCGAACCACGCCGCGGGCGGCCGGTGCCGGTATCCCGGCCCGCGGGGCCCGCGTCCGATGCCGGGGACGCGCGATAGATCGGGATCGCGTCGGGTCTCAGAGGATATGCATACCCGGCGTGGGCGGAAATTCGACCGGTAGCGCGGTGAGGGCGCGCTGGAACGGGCCCGGGCGCCAGACGGCGTCTTCGGTATCGAAGGCGGGGCGCAGATCCGGCAGGGCATCGAGTAGCTGGTCGATGGCCTCCTCCGCGATCATCCCGGCGATCGCCCGGGCGTGCGCGGGGCAGGCGTGCACGCCCGCGCCCCAGGCCAGGCCGGTCTCCGGAGCGGCCAGTGTGCCGAGGGTCCGTTCCGGGTCGTTGTTGCAGGCCGCCAGGCCGATGAGGACGGGCTGGTCGGCGGGCAGCCAGATATCGTCGATCAGCACGGGCAGCGCCGGATAGGTGATGCAGTGGTTGGCCAGCGGCGGGTCGGTAGCGAGAACCTCGTCGAGTGCCGCGCGGACAGGTGGGGCGAAACCGACCTGATTGGCCGAGAACCGGGGGTCGGTGAGTACCAGCAGCAGCGTATTGGCGATGAGATTACGCGGCGGTTCCACTCCGGTCCAGAACAATCCGAGCAGCTGGTGGGCTATTTCCTCGTCGGTCAGCTGCGCCGGATGCCGGATCAGCCTGCTGGTGACATCGTCACCCGGTTCGGCCCGGCGCACGGCGATCAGTTCGGCCAGCGCCTTCTGTGCGAGGGCTTCGGCCTCCTCGTCGGTGCGCATATCGAGTATGGGGCCGAGTCCCTGTCTCAGCTGATCGCCGAGATCGGGCGGGCAGCCCAGTATCCCGTTGAGCACCTCGAACGCCAGTGGCACGACATAGCTGTCGATCAGATCCGCGGAGCCGTCGCCACAGAACCCGTTGATCAGCGGGACCGCCACTCGCGCGACCCGGGCCCGCAGTGCGATGAGATCGACGCCGGACAGCGCGTCGACCACCACGTCCCGGTACCGCTCGTGGTCGGCGCCGGCGCTGCGCAGGGCGTTCGGCCGCCACTGCATCGTCGGCACGATCGGCAGACCGGCCGGCGCCTTCTGCTGCCAGGCCCGCGGGTCGGAGGGGAACTGGGTGGTGTCGCCGAGTATTCGCAGGGCGGTGCGGTAGCCGATCACCAGGGTGGCGGGTACGCCCGGCGCGATATCGACCGGCGCCAGCGCTCCGTGGCGCAGCCGCATCCGCCGGTACGCGGTATGCGGATCGGCGGCGAATTCCTTGGTGTATATCGGAATACGGGCGCCGCTGGCGTCGGTGGATGCGGCGGTTCTCCCGCGGCGGTGCGCCGGTTGCAGCCGGGACTGCCCTGTCACTCGAGTACCCCCTGAGGTCGGTGCGCCCGGCTCCGGGCGCGCTCGTCAACCGGCCGAACGGAATTCGCTGCTCGAAAGTGTTCGGCCGGCACACATTTCGTTACCGGCGAGGATGATACCCAGGCCGGTCCGGGCCGCGCACGCGAACCGCCGACGCAATTGCGGCACCGCAGCGGAACCGGCGTCAGGTCTGCGCCACGACCGGAACAGGGGTGACCACCGCACCGAACTCGAGTTTCACGATACGGTCGGCGCAATCGAAGTAACGGTCGTCGTGGGTGATCACGATGACGGTTTTGCCGCGGCGCCGCAATCCGTCCAGGATCTCGCGGTAGAACACCTCGCGGAACTGTGGTTCCTGGTCGGCGGCCCATTCGTCGAAAACATAGATGGGCCGGTCTTCGAGCAGTGCCGTCAACAGCGCCAGCCGCTTGCGCTGCCCCTGTGACAGCGCGATCGTGGAGAGCTTGCCGTCCTGCACCTCGACCTTGTCCTCGAGCCGCAATTCGGTGAGGTAGCGCCGTACCTCGTCGTCGATATCGGGACGGTCGAACCCCAGATACTCCTCGAAGAGATGGAAATCGGTGAATACCGCCGCCGAATTCTGCCGGAACCATTCGATATTTTCGTGATCCACCGGTTCTTCGTTCACAGTTATGGTGCCGCCGCGCGGTATATAGAGGCCGGTGACCAGTTTCGCGAGCGTGGATTTCCCGCTTCCGTTACCGCCGATGACAAAAGTGATCTCCCCGGGCTCGAATACCAGGTCCAGCGGTCCGAGCCGGAAACCGGACTGCTCACTCTCCTCGGCCTCCGGATGCGGCGGTAGCGGCCGGCCGTCGCGGTGGTGGTCGAGACGGCGGCGGCCGTCCACATCCGGCGGCGGGGCGGGCGGGCCCGGGGGATGCGGCGGCGGGCCGTCGGGGCCGGCTGGAAACGGCGGCGGTGAGTCCGAACGGTAGGCGTAGCGGACGCCGCTCAGCACCAGCCGCGCCGATTCGAGAGCCGGGCGGTCGGCGTAGGGCAGCTGCTCCTCGTTGTGCGGTGTGTCCATGGACAGGTTCATGGCCCGCACCTTGGCCAGTGCGATATCGCCGCGCAGCAGGTCGGGGAGCCGGTGCATGAAGTTCTGCATGGGCATCGACAGGAATGTCGTCACCAGCACGTAGCCGACCATCACCTCGCGGGACAGATCCAGTGCCGCGGCCACCCCGAACAGGATGAGCGCCATGGTGGCCAGCTGCAGAAGCTGCCCGAGGCTCTGTGCCAGCGCGAACCGGGCGCCGGCGTCGATGTTCTGGGCCCGCAGATCCGCCGCCGAGCCGAGCAGCCGGCGGCGCATGAAATCGCGGCGCCGGCCGCGATGCAGTTTGAGTTCCTTGATGCCCAGCGTGACCGCCTGGAACGCGCGGATGAGCGAGTCCTCGTTCTCGCGCGCGTCCCGGTAGATCCGGCGTACGCGGGTCAGGAAGAGTTCGACGCAGGCCACTCCGGCGAGAGTGCCCGCCACCATGATCGCGAAGAGCGGACCGGACAGCGTCGCGAGGAAGACGAAACAGCCCACGATGGTGGCGATATCGATGCATATGGCGGGAATCGCGGTGACCGCCATGGACAGCGAGCGCACATCCTCGGTGAGGGTGGCGATCAGCCGGTGTGTGCCGAGCCGTTCGAGATGTTCGAGCGGCGCGGCGACCACGCCGGCGCTGAGGTCGGACCGGAGCCGGTAGATCGCGTCCTGGGCCAGCCGGACCAGCAGGATCTGCGACAGCAGACCGCTGACCAGGACGACCGCGACCGTGAGGATGAACTGCCCGAGTGTGGCCGGTGGCCGCGGACCGGGCGCGACCACCCCGTTGATCAGGATGATCAGATAGGTGTTCGCGGCACCGCAGACCAGACCCGTGGCGGCCACGGCGGCGATCCGGGCCCACGAGATGGTGACGAGGAATCCGATGAGTTGCATGATGAGGTCGCTCTCTGGGTGACGCGGCCGGGCGGCCGGTCGTGGGATCAGCGCCGGACGATATCGAAGATCAGGCCCTCGAGCGTGACCCCCGGCGCGAAGGAGAAGGCCACCCCGGTGGAGATACCGGTGGTGTCCGCGGAGTCACGGACCATCCGCTCCAGGACGAAGATCAGCGAGGCGGACAGCATATTGCCGAAGCGGGCCAGGACATCCCAGCTGGTACGGGCGCACCCGGGATCGATCCCCAGCGAGCGGACCGATTCCGAGATGATCCTGGGCCCGCCCGGGTGGATTGCCCAGTGCGCGATATCGGGCTTGGTCAGGCCGTGGCCTGCCAGTACCCGCGTGACCACCGGGTCGACGCCGCGCAGGATATAGCGCGGCAGGTCCTCGGCGAGTTCGCAGGTGATGCCGTCGGCGCCGATGCCGAGCACGATCCCGTCCGCGGCGTCGTCGAACAGGTGACTGAACGTATCGCGGACCACCACCGTGCCGGGCGCCAGCGGATGATGTACAGGCGCCGCGCCGACCACGACGGCCCCGCAGCCGTCGCCGAAGAGGCTGTGGATGATCACATCGTTCACATCGTCGGCGAATACGGCGTTCACCGAGCTCAGCTCCAGGCAGATCACCATGGCCTTCTTGTCCGGATGGACCCGGGCATAGTCGGCCGCGGTACGGATGCCGTTCATCGCCGCCGCGCAACCCATGAAATTGACAACGATCCGGTGCACAGCGGGCGAGAGGCCGAGTTCCCGCAGCACCGCGATATCCACGCCCGGAGCCAGTAGCCCGGTGCTGGTGACGAAGATCAGCATCCCGATCTCGCGAGCCGGGTCGGCGACCCCGGCCAGGGCCCGGCGCGCGACCTCCACCGCCAGCGGTACGGCGTGTTCGTAGAAGAGATTCATCCGCGTCCGGATCGTGCCGGGCACCCGGCCGAATCCGAGGAACTCGGGGTCCAGCGGGTCCACCGCCAGCTGCCTGGTGTCGATCCGGGTCTTCTCGTAGATCCGGGCGATCCGTTCACGCTGCTCCGGGGCGTCGAACAGAGCGGTGACCCGCTCCACCGCCTCGGCCTGGGCGTAGGTGGCGGCGGGAGATCCGGTGGCCACGGCTTCGATCACACCCACCGTGGTCGGCGGCGCGGGCGGCAGTGGGTCGGGGCCGGGCCGGCCGCGGCCGACCGGGGAGAACCCGTCGATATCGAGGGACAGGGACACGATTTCCACCTTTCGGGAAAAGGAGCCGGCGACGCCGCCCCACGATTGATCGATCGGGGCGCCGCCGGCGTAAACGAATCAGACGGTGCCGATTCCGGTGAATCCCTGAACCATGTAGACGCCGCAGGTTTTCCACGCGGCCGGGGACAGGTGCTCCCGTACCGGACCCCAGCCCTGCTCCTGTGCCTGGCGTGAACGCGAGAACACATAGGTGCGGCATAGTTTCGGGAAACGATCCGTGAGGAAACTCTTGGGCGGCAGCCAGGCCACACCGGATTTCGCGGCCTCTTCGCGGACGATGTCCTCCGAGGCGATATTGGCGAAACCGCTGCGCTGATAGGGCAACACGTGATGCACGCGGTGCGGGCTCAGCCCGGCCGAGAGGAAACAGTCGATATAGCGGTTGCCGACCACGGTCAGGTCGTAGGCCTGCTCCAGCTGATGAACGGCCCAGTCGGCGGTATCGGACGGCGGCAGATCCGCGGTATCGACCTCGAAGTCGTGGCTGGCGACCACCAGAAAGGTGCTCAACCACAGGGTGACGACGAATTGCAGTGCCCAGGCCCAGAAATCACCGGCCACGACGAACGCCACGAGTTCGGCCACCAGCAGGAACCGCACGCCGAAGGAGCCCAGAAAATGGGGGAGCGCGCCGCCCATCGTCCCGTACATCTCCTTCACTCCGACCTTACGGGTCAGCCGGACGACATCGAGCAGCCGGATCGTCATACCGGTGACGGTGTGCCCGAATTTGTGCACGGTGTGGACGGGTATCCGATAGAGCCGCGGAATCCGCGTCATCATGGTGAAGACGTTCTTCTTGATATCGACTTCACTCTGGGTATGCGGATGGTGCAGCAGGGCGTGGCCGTCGGCGGTGACGAACGACAGCGCGACATAGTTGATATCGAACGAGTTCGTGAAGACCTTGTTCATCCCCTTCTGCGCCCGGTGGATCGCGTAGTGCCCGAACCCGGCGAGGGAGCTGCGCAGTACCACCATGGCGACGACGAACAGCGGTAGCGGCATCCAGGCCGGTAGCGTCAATCGCAGCGCCTGCACGGCGAAATAGGCGATCACGAGCAGGATCGCGACGATATCGAAGAGTCGGTCCATCCGGGCGATCCGTGCGGCCACGGCGGGTTCCCGCAACCGGGCCTTGATCCGGTGCAGCAGATCTCCGGTATCGGAGAAATCGTATGTCGGGGTATCGCGCCAGCTGTCGAACCCCTCTTTGAAGAGGAAATCGGGCGCGTTGTTCTTCGGATGGATATCCTCGGGAACCGCGCGGCGATCCAGTGCGTAGCGCTCGAGCATCCGTTCGATGCGTTCGGGTTCCCGGTGGTAGGAGCCGACGATCGAGGTGATATCGCGATTCTTGGTGCGGCCGATGAAGAATTCCCCGCCCGGATGCCTGGAGATCCAGTCGCTCAGGTCGTAGGCTCTGCCGTTGTACACCCAGACATTCGAGATCGGGGGCCGGCCTCCGGGGCCGGGTGGTCTGCGGAACTCGTCCTCCGGCGGTGCCTCGGATCGGTCGCCGACCTCCGCGTGGTCGCTGGTCGTCATGTCTATTCCTTTGTTGCCGATCGGCGGTGGAGCCGGCCGATCAGGGTGTCCTCGTATCGTCCGCGGTGGGCGCGCGTGCGGTGCCGAGCCGACGCGGGAACGGGTACGCGGATCGTGGCGGAATATCCGCCGAACGCCTGTGCCCCAATGCTTTCCGCACGGCCTCGGCGCTCGCGTGCGCAACGTTGGACGGCATCGTCGCCGTCGCCGTCGCCGCGACGATACGAACGAAAGTGAGCCGGTCACAGGACCGGAAGTGGTATCCGGTGCCGCCTCTGCGCCGGCGGCACCGGATACGTCCGAACCGCCCGGCACCGGGCACCGGCGCCGGGCGGTGACGGAAGAATCAGCCCTGCGGTTTCACGACCTCGACGGGTTCGGCCCATTTCGACAACGTGACCTGGATACTGCCGGGCGCCTTGTCCACCACCGCGCGGACCAGATTCGGGCCGTCACCGGGGGAGGGCTCCTCGGACGGCTTGGCCGCCTGCGCGGTCTCCGGCGGGGCGACATCGGCGATCCACAGGGTGATCGGATAGCTACCGCCGCCCTCGCCGGACCGCGGGACGATGGGGTCGATCACCGCCGAATCGATGGTCCCGGAGATTTTCACGACGTTGGTGCCGTCGAGCGTCTCCCGGCCTTCGGTCTTCGGATTCTGGACCTGCGCGATCACATTGGCCAAGCCTTTGTCCTTGTCCAGGATCACGCCCGGGTCGTAGATCTTCTCCGCCGGTCCCACCGGCGCGTAGGCCGCGTCGCCCGCGGCGGTGTAGAGAGTTTTGTCGACCACGATGAACTCGGCGTCGATGAAAGGCTCCTCCGGCGCGGTGCGTACCCGCGCGGTCCCCATGGCCTGACCGGCGCCCTGCGGCTGATTGGTGACATCGGCGGATACGGTCTCCACCGGGAGATCCGGCAGGCCGCTCACCTCGAGGTCGAGGTGAACCGCCTGCAGGGTCTGCGTCGTGCGGGCGGATTCCTGCACGATCTGCGCGGCCTCGGGCAACGGCGCCGAGGCCGGCGGAGCGGCCGAATCGGTGCCCTCGTCGGACGAGGTGCAGCCGGTGATCATGGCGGCGGCCAGGGCTACGGCGGCCACCACCGGCGTGACTCGGAGGAATCGCGGTCTGTGCCCGGCGTAATCGCGCATTGCAAGGTCGGTCATGGTTACCACCCCGTGAGAGATCCATTCGGCGGCGAGGAATTCGGCGCCGAGGGTTGCGGCAGCGATGCTGCCTCGCACAGAGTATGCGCAAGATCGGCGGTCCGCACCAGAGCTATCGCGATCTCGGTATCGGCTCGATGCCGTGCTCGCGCGCGGATCCGGGCCGCCGGTCCGGGCGATTCGGGATGCGGAACCTGTTCCGGCACTGGCGGTCCCCGCCGGTGCCGGAGTGGGTCAGTGTTCGCGGCGAATCGGTGCCGGGGTGTGGCGCAGCTCGATGGCGACCAGCAGTTCCACGAGATCGGTCACCCGGCGGACATTGCGTCCGGTGAGTTGCTGGATGCGGCGCAGGCGGTATTTGGCCGTGTTGTGGTGGATTCGCAGGGCGTCGGCCGCTTCCCGCAGGTTCATATCGGCTGCCACGAACGCCTGGATGGTGTCGGCGAGAACCGCGCCCTTGACGTGATCGTCGGCCAGGGTCCGCGAGACTCGCGGGTCGACCAGGCCGCGGGCGGTCTCGTCGGAATTCAGTACCAGATACCGGAAGGGGCTCAGTTCCGGCAGGGCGGTCACACCGCCGCCCTCGGGGACCAGATCCAGTGCGGTGCAGGCCTCCTGGTGACCGCGCGGCAGTTCGGCGGCGCCGGCGAGGACGGTGCTGACGCCGAGGGACACCGTCATTCCCTCACCGGTGAGGGTGTCGCGCGTGCGGCGCAGGCGCGCGCACAGATCCTCGACCGTTCCGGTGCGGCCCAGGCCGGCGACGGCGACGATATCGGAATCCCGCACCACCGCCAGGGTCCGGTGACCGTTCACACCGGTACGGGCCAGCGCCGCGGCGACGAGCGTGGATGCCTCGGTATCGGACACCGCGGCGCCGTCGTGCTCATGGCGTTCCGAGACGGTCGCGGCGACCACCACGAGCCGTTCGGTGGCGGCCAGGCCGATACCGTGCGCCGCCGCCGTGTTCAGCTGCGGTCCGCGCTCCGGGAGCGCGCCGCCGAGCAGGCATTCCATCAGGTCGCGACCGTCGCGGGAGGCCTCGGCGGACTGGTGCTGCTGGAATTCCAGGTAGGCGTGGGTGGCCTGGGTGCTGATCAGATCGCAATACCGGGTCAGCGGCAGCACCATCGACAGGGTCGCCTCCCGGGCCGCGGGTGAATCGCCCGCCTGTTCGACGAGGGACTTCCAGAAGGCCTGCTGGCCCAGCCGGAACGCGGTGATGTAGTCGGTGAGCGGTATTCCGGACTGCGCCCGCCGTACCGCCGCCCGCCGGGTGGCGGCGAGATCGGCCGCGGTGACGCGGCGCTGGTTCAGGAGCGCGCCGAGGCCGGTACGGCACAGTCGCGCGACCTGCTCGTGCACATCGGCCCGGAATTCGCTGTCACGGCCGGCGTAGCCCGGTACCTGGGCGAGGATGGCGGCGCTGCCCAGGGCGGCCACCTCGTCCGCGCGGTCGTAGATGGTGCCGACGATCCGGGTGCGCGCCACCTGTACCGGCTCCGGGAGCGTGGCGACGATCGACTGTGATCCAGCAGACATAGTCGGATGGTCCACGTGGTCGCGATGAATGTCAACACATAGCCGTAAATGTATCAAATTATGCGCAGTTCGCTTGTCCTCGGCGGACAACTTCGCGGCCGATAATTGGGACGCAAAAGCTGATGTGTTTCATTCGGGGCGCTCTTACGCTGGCCTGACCCATAGCCGGTACCGCGGACTGTGTGCTGCCGCACAGACTTTCGGCCCGGCTTCGCACCCGGAGGACTCATGCTCGAGATATCCGGCCTGACCGTTCGATTCGGCGGTATCACGGCCCTGGAGGACGTCGGATTCGCCGTCGCCGCCGGTGAGATGGTCGGTCTCATCGGGCCCAACGGCGCCGGGAAGACAACCCTGTTCAACTGTCTGACCAGGCGTTGCGCACCGACAGCCGGCGTGATGCGCTACCTGGGCACCGACCTGCGCGCCGTCCGCCCCGACCTGATGGCGCGGCTCGGTATCGCCCGCACATTCCAGAACCTGGGCCTGTTCACCCGTATGTCCGTCCGGGACAACGTGCTCGTGGGCGCGCATCACCGGGCGCGGGCCGGATTCCTGACGGCGGGCCTGTTCCTGCCCCGGGTGCGCTCCGAGGAACGCCGGCTCCGAGCCCAGGTGGACGGCCTGCTGGAACGGCTGGAACTGCACGACGTCGCCGACCATCCGGCGGCCGGCCTGCCCTTCGGCACGCTGAAACGGATCGAGCTCGCCCGCGCCCTCGCCGCGGGGCCGCGCCTGCTGCTGCTGGACGAACCGGTCAACGGGCTCAGCCACGGAGAGGTCGGGGAGTTCGCCGGTCTGCTGGCGGGTCTGCGTGTCGATTTCGATCTCACCGTGCTGGTCGTCGAACACCATATGGGCTTCGTCATGGGCATCTGTGACCGCGTCGTCTGCCTGGAATTCGGCCGGGTCATCGCCGACGGCCCACCCGAAGTGGTTCAGCGGGATCCGGCCGTGATCGAGGCCTATCTGGGGACAGCCGCGTGAGCGGGTTTCTCACCGTCACCGGGCTCACCGCGGGCTACGGCGCCGCCGAGGTCCTGCACGGCGTCGGATTCTCGGTGGCCGAGGGGGAGATCTGCGCCGTCCTCGGACCCAACGGCGCCGGTAAGACGACATTGTTGCGCGCGCTGTCGGGGATGGTCCGGGTGCGGGGTTCGGTGACCCTGGCGGGCACCGAGGTCACCGGCCGGGCGCCGGAGAAACTGGCCCGGATGGGTGTGGCCCATGTTCCGGAAGGGCGTGGCACCTTCGCGCCGCTGACCGTCGAGGAGAACCTGCGGCTGGGCGCCTACTCGCGGCGCGGTCGCGGCAGTGTCGACGCCGAGCTGCGCCGTGTCTTCGACTACTTCCCGATCCTGCGGGAGAAATTGCACGATGCCGCGGGCCGGTTGTCCGGCGGTCAGCAGCAGATGCTCGCCCTGGGCCGCGCCCTGATGTCGCGACCGCGCCTGCTGCTGCTGGACGAACCGTCGCTGGGGCTGGCCCCGCTGGTGACCCGCGAACTGTTCCGCATCGTGCAGACCATCAACACAGAGGAACGCACCACCGTGATCGTCGTCGAGCAGAACGCTCATCTGGCCCTGCGTGCCGCGCACCGGGCGCATGTCCTGGAAAGCGGGCGCGTCGTGTTGTCCGGTACCGCCGCCGATATCTCGGCGAACGAGCAGGTCGCACAGTCCTACCTCGGATACCGGGTGTAACCGTGACCGGATTCGCGCAACAGATCATCGAAGGCCTCAGCGCGGGCGCGCTGTACGCCGGTCTGGCCCTCGCCCTCGTCCTCATCTACCGGTTCACCGGGATCGTCAACTTCGCCCAGGGCGAGCTGGCCATGTTCTCCGCGTTCCTGGCCTGGCAGCTGGTCCAGGCCGGAACGCCGTTCTGGCTGGCGCTCCCGGTCACTCTCGCGATCTCCTTCGCCGCGGGAATGCTCATCGAGCGGATCGTCATCCGGCCGGTGGAGGGTGCGCCCGAACTGACCTTGGTGATTGTCACGGTGGGGCTGTTCTTCGTGGTGAACGCCGCCGCCGGCTGGATCTGGTCCTATCAGCTGAAAGCGTTTCCGAATCCGTTTCCGGAGGGAACACTGCGGGTCGGTGGGGTGAGCGCCGGATACGGCAATCTGGGCATCCTCGTCGTGGTCGCGGTGGTGATGACCCTGCTGTACGCGCTGTTCCGCTACACCCGGACGGGTCTGGCGATGCGCGCGGTGGCGGCGAATCCGCAGTCCGCCCGGCTCGTCGGGATCGGGGTGGGCACAGTGCTCGCGCTGGGCTGGGGCCTGGCCGCCGCCGTCGGCGCGGTATCCGGCGTGCTGTCGGCGCCGCTGCTGTTCCTGGAGCCCAACATGATGGGCGGTGTTCTCATCTACGCCTTCGCGGCCGCCACCCTCGGTGGTTTCGACAGTCCCGGCGGGGCGGTCGCCGGCGGGCTCATCGTCGGGGTCGCCGAAACCCTGGCCGGCGCCTATCTCGACGTCATCGGTACCGAACTCAAGATCGGCGTGCCGCTGGTGATCATCCTCGGCGTGCTGCTGGTGCGGCCGCAGGGCCTGTTCGGCACCCCGGTGGTGGAAAGGGTATGAGCGATATGGGAATTCGGCCCCCCGCGGTGGATCCACAGCCCGCCGCGCCGGTCGCGCGGCCGCCGCAGCCGCCGGCCGCCGCGCCTCGGACCCGGCGGATCCGGATCAGCGGGTCCGGCATCGTGGTGGCGATCGTGGCGGTGGCGGCCTGCTGGGCGCCGTTCGAACTGGCCCCCTTCCACACTTTCCAGCTGGCGCTGGCGATGATCTACGCGGTCGCGCTGCTCGGGCTGAACCTGCTGGTGGGGCATACCGGCCAGATATCGCTGGGGCACGGCGCCTTCTTCGCGGTCGGCGCCTATACCGCCGCGGTCATGATGGACCGCTGGGATACGCCCTATCCGCTGACTCTGCCCGCGGCGGCCGCGGTGGCCTTCGTACTCGGTATCGGTCTGGGGGTGCCGGCGCTGCGGCTGCGCGGTCTGTACCTGGCCCTGGTGACGCTGGCCATCGCGATCTTCCTGGTACCACTGCTGAAACGCTTCGAATCGGTGACCGGCGGGTCCATGGGACTGACGCTCGACAAGCCGCGGCCACCGGTCTGGACCGGGCTGGCCGAGGACCAGTGGCTGTACTTCCTGGCGCTGGCGGTGACGGCGGTGAGTTATCTGCTGGTCGCGGGCGTGCTGCGGTCGCGGGTCGGCCGGGCGCTGCACGCGGTGCGCGATAACGAGGTCGCCGCCGAGGTGACAGGTGTCCGCCCGGCGTTCTACAAAACGCTGGCCTTCGCCTGGGGCGCGATGCTCGCCGGTGTCGCGGGCTGCGTCTACATCTGGGTCATCGGTTACGTATCGCCGGATTCGTTCACCCTCACCCTGTCCATCACCTTGCTGGCGGGCCTGGTGGTCGGGGGTCTCGGCGGGCAGTGGGGGCCGCTGTTGGGCGGGATGTTCGTGATGTATGTCCCGACCTTCGCCCAGGACGTCAATCAGGCCGCGCCGGGAGTGATCTTCGGCCTGCTCATCATCGCGGTCATGTACCTCGCGCCGAATGGATTGGCCGGACTCGTCGGCCGGGCGGCGCACTGGCTCGGACACCGGGCCCGGAAAGGAAGAACCCATGCGCACTAGAGCGATACAGGCAGCGGCCGTCGCGGCGGCGGTGCTGCTCGCGGTCGCCGGCTGTGGCAGCCGCGACGACGGGGACGGCGCCGTCGCCTCCGGCGACTGCCAGGGCCAGCAGACCACCGGCCTCACCGATACCGATATGAAACTCGGGGGCGTGTTCCCGCTGTCGGGTCCCGCGTCGGCCTACGCCGAACTGCCGAAGGGGATGCAGGCCTACTTCGCCTACGTCAATGCCGAACAGGGCGGTATCGACGGACGCCGGGTCGACTATCTGCTGCGCGACGACGGATACCAGCCGCCGAAGACCGTGGAGGAGACCCGGCGGCTGGTCGAACAGGACCAGGTGTTCGCGCTGCTGTCCACCCTGGGCACGCCGACATCGGCCGCGGTCTGGGACTACCTGAACCAGCGCGAGGTACCGCAGATCTTCGTCGCCGGTGGCGCCACCCAGTGGGGGGCGGGCGAGGGTCATCCGTGGACCATCGGATGGCAGCCCAGCTATCACGCCGAGGGCCGGATATTCGCGGGGTACGTCAAGGAGCAGAAGCCGGACGCCACCGTCGCCGTCATCTATCAGAACGACGATTTCGGCAAGGATCTGCTGGCCAGCTTCAAGGAGGGCACCGCCGGCAGCGGTGTCCGGGTGATCGCCGAGCAGAGCTACGAGGTCACCGATCCCACCGTGGATCCGCAACTGCGGAACCTGGCCGGTTCGAAGGCCGACGTCCTGCTGAATTTCGCGACCCCGAAGTTCGCGGCCCAGACCCTGGCCGCCGATGCCCGGAACCCGGAATGGAATCCGCTGCACATCCTTTCGCAGGTGTCCAGCACCATGAGCGTGCTCGAACCGGTCGGGCTCCCGAATGTCCAGAACGTGGTCACCTCGGTATTCGTGAAGGATCCGGCCGATCCGCAATGGGCCGGGGATCCGGGGATGAAGCTCTACCGCGACAAACTGGCGCAGTACGTCCCGGACGCCGATCCCGACGACGGGTACACGCTGGTCGGCTGGGCGATGGCCCAGAGTTTCCACAAAACATTCGACGCCGCCGCCTGCAAAACCCGGGAAGGTTTGCGCGATGCCATGCGCTCGCTGAACGACGTCGAAATCGATCTGCTGCTGCCCGGTATCACCCTGCGGACCGGCGAGGGCGATAGATACCCCATGGAGGCCATGCAGATCCAGCGGTTCGAGGGGAACCGCTGGGTGCTCGCCGGCGATCTCGTCGATACCGCCGGTCGATGACGAAATTCCCCCGCTCAACGTCCGCGGCGCAAACCGGCGCCGACGGCCGCCTCGATATCAACCGATGAGGACAGTCACGATGAAACTCAGAACCAGCGTTGTCACCGCCGCGATCGCGGTGGCGGCTCTCGGCGCGACGGTTGCTCCGGCCTCGGCGCAGCCGGCCCCCGCACCGCGCGAACTCACCTACGAGATCACTCAGGAGGGTGATTCGGCGGTGGTGGCCACGAACGGCAAATGGCAGGTGGCCGGCGATCAGCTCATCCTGAAAGCGGTCGACGACACCCCGCTGAGCACGGTGCCGCTGACCTACCGTAAGGACGGTCTCGCCTTCCCGATCGCGGCGGCGGTCGACGGCGGGACCGCGGTACTCACCCCGCAGCGCGACGGCGGAGTGCCGGTGGCGCCGGTGAGCGCTCCGGTGATCACCCCGGAACAGGCCGGTAAGGAGATCGCCGAACAGTTCACCCCACGCGATATGCAGGCGCTGGGTGTGTTCACCCAGCGCGCGACCATGAGCGCGGCCATCGCCGGTGCCGTCGGCGCGGTGCTCGGCGGCAGCCTGGGCTGCGTCCTGGGCGCCGCGACCGGTGCGCTGGTGTCGAGCCCGATCGCGCTGCTGCTGGTGCCGTTCGTCGGTGCCACGATCGGCGGTTGCGTGGCGGGGGCGGCGACGCTGGGCGCCGCGGGCGGCATCATCGGCGCCTTCCTCATCGGTGGGCCGGTGGCCGTTTTCGCCGCGTTCCAGTACTTCTCGACCATCCTGTCCCCGTGCCCGCCGGAGCATCCGGCCTGCCGCCCGACCACCCCGTAGCAGCCTGCCCGTTCGTGCCCGCCCCGGTGTCCGGGACGGGCACGAACGCGTGTCCACCGGCCGGACGGTCTGGCCTCGGCGGCGACGCCGACGGAGGCCGCCGCGGCCCTCAGGGGCCCGGACCGGCACCGTTCCGTGACCGGATCCGGGACACGGATGGCATGCTGTCCCCTATGGCCGATATTCGCCTCGCTGTCTCAGACTCCGTCGCCACCATTACCCTGGACCGCCCCGCGCAGCTCAACGCCTTCACCACCGAGATGGGCCGTGAGCTCATCGAGGCGTTCGACACCTGCGACCGCGACGACGCGGTGCGCGCGGTCGTCATCACCGGCGCGGGCCGCGCCTTCTGCGCCGGTGCCGACCTGTCCGCCGGTGCGGACACCTTCGTCGCGCCCGACGGCGACGCCGCGGATTTCCGCGACGGTGGCGGGGAAGTGGTGCTGCGGATGTTCGAATCCCGCAAACCCATCATCGCCGCGATCAACGGCCCCGCGGTCGGGGTCGGTATCACCATGACCCTGGCCGCCGATTTCCGGCTGGCCGTCGACACCGCGAAGATCGGATTCGTCTTCAACCGCCGCGGTATCGTCCCGGAGTCGTGCTCGAGCTGGTTCCTGCCACGGCTGGTCTCCGTGCAGAAGGCGATGGACTGGGTGTATTCGGGCCGGATCGTGGCGGCGGCCGAGGCATCCGAGGCCGGATTGTTCTACGGGCTGTACTCCGCGGAAAGCCTTCTGGACGAGGCCTATGCGCTGGCGCGGCGCCTGACCGAGCACACCGCCCCGGTCTCGGTGGCGCTCTCGCGGCAGATGCTGTTGCGCGGCCTCGGCGCCGACCATCCGATGATCTCGCACCGGGTCGAATCCCGGGGAATTCGCAGCCGCGGCGCCAGTGCCGATGCGAAAGAAGGGGTTTCGTCGTTCCTGGAGAAGCGGGCGGCGGCGTTCCCGGACAGCGTGGTGCGCGATCTTCCGGATATCTTCGGCGACGATCTGCCGGTACCGCCTTTCCGGTCCTGAGGCCGGTCGCCGGGAGATAGCGCGAGTAACGCCGGGACCTCTGGCAACGATGAGTTCGCAAAAGTGCGCGGTCGCAGTGTCACGGGTCTAGGATCTGTGGCACAACGAATTTCGGAGGTGCTGCATGCCGGACGAAGTCCTGGCGCCCAACATCGAGCTCTTCTCCCGCAACGGTTTCGCCGGTCCGAACACCACCATCGTCCGGGCCCAGTATCGTCCCCGGTTCCTACGCGCCCGTGGCGATTACGTACCACGCCGATTCCACACCTGGGATCTACCGGCCGGTGTGTTCGCCGAGCCCAAGGCGCTACCGGTGCCCATCCTGCGGGGCGAGGGCATCTCCTTCGAACTGAACCGTCGTTCGGCGGCGACGACCTTCGGCTACGTCAACGTTTGGGCCGACGAACTGCACTACATCGTTTCCGGGCGTGGCGAACTCGATACCGAGATCGGCACCCTGCAGGTCCGGGCGGGCGATTTCGTACTGATCCCGCGTGCGGTCACCTATCGCTGGGGTGAGATCGCCGAGGAGATCAACGAATTCATCGTGGTCACCGCCAGCGAACTCCATCTCGATCCCGAGGGTGCGCCCGGCACCTTCAACCCGGATCTGCACCTGGACCGTCCGGTGCCGCACGGCCGCCCGGGCCTGCCGACCGACGAAGAGTACGAGGTCGTCGTCCGGACCGGCGAGACCTTCACCTCCTACTTCTACGATGTGGATCCCATTCCGTGCCTCGACGCGCTGGGCGCGCCGCTGGTACTGCGGTGGAACATCGAGCACGTGCAGGGGCTCGGCGTCGCGGAGGGCGGCCTGGCCCCGGCCCGTCTGATGAGCAGCACCTCGGGCCACGATTTCGTCTTCGGCACCGGCAGCCGGCAGAGTACCCGGCCACCGATCCACCACAACGCCGACTTCGACGAGGTCATCTGCTACGCGATGGGCCCGTCGCCGTGGGGTTCGGTCGATACCCCCGGCACCGTCACCTGGACACCGAAGGGGCTGCTGCACCAGGGTCCCGAGGAGGACGTCCGGCCGGGATACCGGGCCTTCCTGGTGGAGACCCGTTCCTCGCTGGTCATGACCCCGGCCGGCCGCGATATCGCCCATCTGATGGAAACCGATCAGTACGGCGTCCACCCCACCGAGGGGCAGCCCGCCACGGCACGCTGATATGCGGTACCGGCCGGTCACGCGGCCGGCCGGTGTCCGGTTACCGCGGCTGTCCGAGCCAGTCGATCACGGTGCCGGTGCCCTCCCGGAAGGCGCGGGATCGAGGCCGGTTCAGGAATCCGTGCCGGGACCCGTGGACCACGACGTGTTCGGCGGCGACCCCGGCTTCGGCGAGTTCACCGGCGAAAGTGGTGCTGGAGGCGCCCAAGGTGTCGTGGGCGGCATCGAGTAGCAGGACCGGCGGCAGCCCGGCGAGCTTTCCGCCGCCGGGGAAGACCTCCGGATCGCGCAGGAGTCGGGTGGAGCCGGTGTAGTTGAGATTCATCCGCCGGATGACATGCGGCGAGAACGTGTAGAGGCGGTGGCGGCCGCCCACCCGGGCCCGGACCGCGTCCGGGAGCTCCGGGAGTTCGGCGTGCAGGGTCGCGTAGGCGAGGACGAGTCCGGCCGGTGGTTCGGCATCCCGGTCACGCAGCCGCAACGCCGCGGACGCCGCGAGACAGGCGCCGGCGCTCGCGCCACCGAGCGCGATGCGCGGTGCGCCCGCCATGAGGTCGGTGGCGGCGGCCAGCACATCGTCCAACGGCGCCGGATAGCGGTTGCCCGATGGCCGCAGTTTCGGCGGACCCCAGACCCGGAACCGGGGTACCAGTGCGTAGTCGACGGTCCGGACCCGGCGGCCGGTTCCGGCGATCCGCAGTGCGACCTCGTGCGATTCGGGCTGATCGAGTCCGCCGGAGACGAAGGCGCCGCCGTGCACCCACAACAGTGGCATGGCGGCGGGGTCCGGCGTGGCGGGCAGGTATTCGCGGATGGGTACCGGGCCCCGTGGCCCCTCGACCGTCGTATCCCTGATCTCCGGATCGCTCATCCACCGTCCTCGCTGTGGGTCGTATCGGGCCGCCGCCCGCACCGCCCGGACCGGATACGGCGGCGGATCTCGGGCGATCGTATCCCCGGGCCTCGTCACCGCCCACCGCCCGGGGGTGGACCGGCTCGTATCGAACGCCTCTCGGCTCCGACCGGTGTTCCGGTTGGTGCCCCAACTCACAGCACCGGCCCGGAACCCTCGCCGCCTCCGTGTTGTTGCACCGGAGCGTGACTTCTACCGCTACCGGTCCGGCCACGAACCCCACCACCACCACCGCTCGCACCGGCTGGCATCTCCCGGCCATGCTGGCGCTGGCGCTGGGTGGTTTCGGTATCGGTACGACGGAATTCGTCACCATGGGTCTGCTCCCGGATATCGCGGGCTCCTTCTCCGTCTCCGAGCCCTCCGCGGGCCACGCCGTCTCCGCCTACGCGCTGGGCGTTGTGGTGGGCGCGCCGGTGATCGCGGCCGCCTGCGCGGCGGTCCCGCGCAAACGGTTGCTGATGATCCTGATGGCCGCGTTCACGGTCGGTAATCTCGCCTCGGCCTTCGCACCGAATTTCACCACCATGATCGGCGCGCGGTTCGTCGCAGGTCTCCCGCACGGTGCCTATTTCGGCGTGGCCTCGCTGGCCGCGGCGACGCTGGCGCCCCCGCGTCAGCGGGCCAAGGCCGTCGCCGCGGTGATGCTGGGGTTGAGTATCGCCAACGTTCTCGGGGTTCCGGCCGCGACCTGGCTGGGGCAGAGCCTGGGCTGGCGCAGTGCCTATGTGCTGGTCGCGGTGATCGGGGCGGGCACCGTGCTGGCGGTGGCGCGGTTCGTGCCGCCGCTGACCGCCATCGTCATCACCAACCCGCTCACCGAACTCGGGGCGCTGCGCCGACCCCAGGTGCTGCTCACCCTCGCCGTGGGCGCGATCGGCTTCGGCGGCATGTTCGCCGTCTATACCTATGTGAGCACCACGCTCACCGATGTCGCGGGTCTGGGGCCGGGGCTCGTACCGGTTGTGCTCATGCTCTTCGGTGTCGGCATGGTGCTGGGCAATATCGGCGGCGGGATCCTGGCCGACCGCGGTGTGGACCGGTCGATCTTCGTCGCGATGGGCGCCATGATGGTGGTGCTGCTCGGCTTCGTCGCCGCCGCCCACAACCCGGTCACCGCCGGGATCGGCGCCCTGCTGGTCGGCGCGACGGGGGCCGCGTTGGCGCCCGGCCTGCAGACCAGGCTGATGGATGTGGCCGCCGACGCGCAGACGCTGGCCGCCGCCCTCAACCACGCCGCCCTGAATATCGCCAATGCCGCGGGCGCCTGGCTCGGGGGCCTGGTGATCGCGGCCGGTTACGGCTACACGGCCCCGGCGCTGGTCGGTGCCGGGCTCGCGGCCGCCGGGGTGCTGCTGTTCACCGTGACGGTCCGGGTCGCGCGGCGCGCCTGACCCCTGCCTGCCGGCCCGCCGTCTCCGCCGGGCCCCGCGTTGTCTGTCCGACACCCCGGCGAACGTGCCGCTTGCTCCGGCGGAGGGTCGCGATGATGCATCATCACTGGTGAGCGTCGACGAATGCGGTGATACCGGGTGGTGAGGCGAGCGGAGAGGTCCTGGTGATGCCCCAGCAGCAGGTGCCGGAGCGGGCGGCGAAGGTCACCGTTCTCACCCTCACCGCGATGGTCGTCGGATCGATGGTCGGCGCGGGTGTCTTCTCGCTGCCGCGCCGGTTCGCACAGGAGACCGGTGTCGGCGGCGCGCTGATCGCCTGGACCATCGCCGGAGCCGGGATGCTGATGCTGGCGCTGGTGTTCCAGCGGCTGGCGGTGCGCAAACCCGAGCTGGACGCCGGTGTGTACGCCTACGCCAAAGCCGGATTCGGCGAATTCGTCGGTTTCTACTCCGCGGCCGGGTACTGGGCCAGCGCCTGCGTCGGAAATGTCACCTACTGGGTACTGATCATGTCCACCCTCGGGCAGTGGATCCCCGCGCTCGGGTCCGGTGACACGCTGATCGCGGTCGCGCTGTCCTCGATCGGGCTGTGGTCGTTCTTCCTGCTGATCCGGCGCGGAACCGAGGAAGCCGCCGCGATCAACCGGATCGTCACAGTGGCGAAACTGGTGCCCATCATCGTCTTCGTCCTGCTCGCCGTCTTCCTGCTCGATCCACGGATCTTCGCGGACAACTTCTGCGGCGCGGACTACGCCGGTTCGCTGTTCGATCAGGTCAGCGGCACGATGCTGGTCACGGTATTCGTCTTTCTCGGGGTCGAAGGCGCAAGCGTGTATTCCCGTCACGCGCGGCGGCGCGAGGACGTCGGCCGGGCCACGCTGCTCGGTTTTCTCAGCGTGCTGGCGATCTTCGCCTCCGTGACGGTGGTGTCCTACGGCATCATGCCGATGAGTGAGATCGCGCAGCTGCGGCAGCCGTCGATGGCCGGAGTGCTGGAGGTGGCGGTCGGTTCGTGGGGGACTGCCTTCGTCAGCGCGGGGTTGATCATCTCGGTGCTCGGCGCCTATCTGGCCTGGGCGCTCATGGCCGCCGAAGTGCTCTTCGTGGCGGCGAAGGATGCCGATATGCCGCGTTTCCTGGGACGTTCCACCGACCGCGACGTTCCCGTCAACGCATTGCTGCTCAGCACCGCCCTCTCCCAGACCGTGCTGCTGATCACCATGTTCTCCGAGGACGCCTTCGATTTCGCCCTCGATCTCACGGCCTCGCTCACCCTGATCCCGTTTCTGCTGGCCGCACTGTACGCAGTGAAACTCTGCCTCACCGGGGAGACGTATGCCCGCGAACATGCCGCCGCCCGGCGCGGTGATCTGGCCGTCGCCGTCCTGGCCACCCTCTACACCGCGTTCCTGCTGTACGCGGCGGGCTTGCGGTTCGTCCTGGTATCGCTCATCTTCTACGCGCCGGTGACCTTTCTCTTCGTCCGCGCGCGCCGGGAGCAGGGGCGCGCGGTTTTCACACCCGGCGAAGCCGCGTTGTTCGTGCTGGTCGCGATCGGTGGCGTGCTCGGGGTCGTGGCCTTGGCGGCGGGATGGATCGATCTGTGACCGGCGCCGGAACCGGTAATTCGCACATCCGACGGAAGGCAGCGCAATGACCGCGAGCACCGCACCATCCCGGTACGGAGTGCACTCCGAGGTGGGCCGTTTGCGCCGGGTACTCGTCTGCTCGCCCGGCCTGGCCCATGAGCGACTGACCCCGACCAACTCCGACGAACTGCTCTTCGACGATGTGATGTGGGTGGAGGCCGCGCAGCGCGACCATCTCGACTTCGTGAACAAGCTGACCAATCGCGGTGTCGAAGTCGTCGAACTACACGATCTGCTGGCCGAGACCATGGCCGACCCGTCGGCGCGAACGTGGCTGCTCGATCGCAAGATCGTGGTGAACCGGGTGGGCCTGGGCATGGTCGAGAATACCCGGGCCTATCTCGATACGCTCCCCGCCCGCGAACTCGCGCGTTTCCTGATCGGCGGGTTGTCCACCGCCGATCTGCCCGCGGAATTCCGTACCGGCTATATGGCCCTGGCCCGCGAATCGCTGGGCAATCCGGAGTACTTGCTGCCGCCGCTGCCGAACACCCTCTACACCCGGGACACCACCTGCTGGATCTACGGCGGGCTCACGCTCAACCCGCTGTACTGGCCCGCCCGGCACGACGAGACACTGCTGATGAAGGCGATCTACCGGTTCCACCCGGACTATGCCGAATCGGCCGTGTGGTGGGGCGATCCCGAACAGGACTGGGGACAGGCATCTCTGGAGGGCGGTGATGTGATGCCGGTCGGGAACCGGACCGTGCTGGTCGGTATGAGCGAGCGCACCTCCCGGCAGGCCATCACCCAGCTGGCGAAGGCATTGTTCGAGGCCGGGGTGGCCGAACAGGTCGTGGTGGCCGGTATGCCGAAACTACGTGCCGCTATGCATCTGGATACCGTCTTCACCTTCGCCGACCGCGATCTGGTCACCGTTCATCCCGGGATCGTCGACGGTATCCATCCGTTCACACTGCGGCCGTCGGACCGGGAGCCGGGCGTGGAGGTCACCGATGAACAGGGCACCTCCTTCGTGGATGTGGTCGCGCGATCACTCGGTTACCCCGCGCTGCGGGTGGTCGAGACCGCCGGCGATTTCTACGCCTCGGAACGGCAGCAGTGGGATTCGGGGAACAACGCCGTCGCCCTGGAACCGGGCGTGGTGTTCACCTACGACCGCAATACCCAGACCAACGCGGCACTGCGCCGGGCCGGGGTGGAGGTCATCACCATCGTCGGTGCCGAACTCGGCCGCGGCCGGGGCGGCGGTCACTGTATGACCTGCCCCATCGTCCGCGACCCCATCGACTGAACCCACACGGTGACCCGTACCGGGCAGCGGAGGTGCGATGAGTCCGCGCGCTCGCCGCCGTCTGAAGTACCGGTGTCGTCACCAGGGCGGCCCCGGGCTGTGAGGAGCAGGTATGAGCGAAGTCGTATGCGATATCTCGATCTCGGCGGACGGCTACTCAGCCGGGCTCGGCCAGACCGCCGAGCGGCCTTTCGGAGAGGCCGACGAGACGATTCTGCACTCCTGGATGTTCGACACACCGGAGGAGAACCGCGCCGAGATCGAGGCGATCACCCAGGCCAAGGCATTTATCATGGGCCGCAATATGTTCGGCCCGATCCGCGGTGAGTGGACCGGTGACTGGACCGGCTGGTGGGGGCCGCAGCCGCCCTACCGAGCCCCCGTCTTCGTGCTCACCCACTACGAGCGAGACCCCGTGGTGATGGAGGGTGGCACCACATTCCACTTCGTCACCGGAGGTGTCGGCGCCGCGCTGGAACAGGCGCGTGCTGTATCGGGCGTGGGCAATATCGCCGTCGCCGGTGGCGCCACGACGGTCAATCAATACATGGCCGCCGGACTCCTCGACGAACTGCGGTTGCACATCACCCCGTTCACACTCGGCGCCGGAACCCGTCTCTTCGACGGAGTTCCGCCACTGGAGCTGGAACAGATCTCGTCCCGTGCGGCCACCAGGGTCACCCACGTGACCTACCGGCTCACCCGCTGACCTCCGGGCCGAGCCGGATCGTCAGGAGCGGCCGGTTCCGCCCGCTCGGCGTTCGCGGTCCCGTTCCGCGGCGGTGGCGAGGTAGTCGCCGAGTTCGCGGCGCAGGGTGCTGTCCAGGGACCGGGCCAGGCTGGTGTGCACCGCGGCGACACCGAGTTCGCGCATCGTATTCAGCATCCGGGTGGTCGCGGCGATCTCGTCGTTGGAATCGGGAAGCCAGCCCGGGCCGTGCTCGTCGACGATGTGCTTCTTCGCCGCGTTGATGAGCAGGCTGCTGATCCCGTCGATGCGGGTCGCGACCTCGGCGTACACCGAGATCAGGGTGCCCAGCTCCACGCCGTACTCGTGGAGCTCGGTGAACGAGGTGAGCAACTGGGTATCGGTGATCACCACCGTGTCGCCGTCCACCCGGACCAGGCCCATCCGGCTCAGCTGTTCGACCAGTTGGTCGGCCTGGTCGCCGAGGATCGTGGCCAGCAGCTCGTGGGGAACCTCGAAGGTCTCCTCCTCCGACCAGTTGGCCGTCACGGCGTGCTGCAGCCCCAGTACCTCGGTGAGGTCCTTACCGGTCTCCCAGCTGGTGATGAAATCGGCGATATGGGCGGTGGTGAACCCGCGCTGCAGCAACGCGTCGATGAGCCGGAGCCGCTCGAGGTGGGAGTCGTCGTAGAGGATCGCCCTGCCGTCCCGGCCCGCGGGCGGCGGCAGCAGTCCGCGCTCCTGGTAGGCGCGGACGTTGCGGGCCGTTGTGCCCGCCGCACGTGCGAGGTCGTCGATGCGATACCTCGGCATCTGCTCGCGCACCTCCTCGCCCGCCTGCCGCCGGTGGTCCCGGTCCGGGAAATCGAGTGTATCCGCCTACGACACGGCCACGGGCCGTGACCGTCGCGCGGGTTCGGCCGCCGTCACCGAGTAATCGTCGAGGTCCACCTCGCGCAGCTGATTGCGGTACTGGGTGGCGAATCCCGGGTACATGGTGGCGTTGAAACCGTCCTCGGTGAGATACCAGCTGCGGCACCCCGAATTCCAGGTGGTCGCGGCGAGCCGGCGCTGGATGGCGGCGTTGTAGCGATCCTGGCGGTCGCGCCGGACGTCCAGCATCCGGAGGTCGCGGTCCAGGATGATGCCGATGGCCCGCACCAGGTAGTCGATCTGGGACTCCATGTAGACCAGGGCGGAATTATGCCCGGGGCCGGAGTTCGGGCCGAAGGTGAGGAACAGGTTCGGATAGCCGGAGACCGCGACGCTCTTGTAGGCGAAGGCGCCGCGCCGCCATTCCTCGGCCAGCACCCGGCCGCCGCGACCGGTGACCGGAATCGGCGACCCCGTCTTGGAGACCTCGAACCCGGTGGCGAACACGATGCAGTCCGCGCGGTGCTCGATCCCCTCGGCGGTACGGATACCGTCCGGGGCGATCCGGGCGATCGGCCAGGTGATCAGTTTGCAGTTCTCGCGCTGCAACGCCGGGTAGTAGTCGTCTGTCATCAGTAGTCGTTTGCAGCCCGCCCGGAAATCCGGGGTGAGCTGCCGCCGCAGCCACGGATCCCGCACCTGGCGGCGCAGCTGCGCCCGGCCGGCCAATTCGACCACGCGGGTGAGGGGCGTATTCCAGACCACGCCCAGCGCCACCGACTCGTGGCCGTAGTACCAGGCCTGGCGGGCCAGCGCCTCGGCGCCGGGAACGTGCCGGTAGATACCGCGGGTCAGGGCTCCGGTGTGCCGGTTGACCCGCGGCAGGACCCAGCCGGGCGTCCGCTGGAACACCTTCACCGACCCCGCGCGGCGAACCAGTTCCGGAATGATCTGCACCGCGCTGGCGCCGGTGCCGATCACGGCGACCTTCTTACCGGTGAAATCGTAGTCGTGGTCCCAGCGGGCGCTGTGGATCGTATGACCGGTGAAGGTGTCGATGCCGGGAATATTCGGATAGCCGGGATTGGCCAGCGGTCCCGACGCGAGGACCACGGCCCGGGCCCGGACGGGTTCGGCCGCGCCCTCGACGGCGATATCCCAGATACCCGCGTTCTCGTCGAATGTCATACCCGTGACGGTCTGCCGGAACCGGATATGCGGCCGTATTCCGGACCTGGTCACCATCGATTCGATATAGCCGAGAATCTCGCGGCTTCCCGAATAGGTATGCGACCAGTCGGGATTCGGCGCGAAACTGTAGGAATAGAGACGGGACGGGATATCGCAGGCGGCACCGGGGTAGGTGTTGTCGCGCCAGGTTCCGCCGATCCCGGAATCACGTTCGAGAACAGCGAAATTCGTGATGCCGCGCTGTTTCAGCCGGATGGCGGCACCGATCCCGGCGAAACCGGCGCCGATGACCGCGACATCGAGCGGTGCTGTACTGGTGGGGGTCATGGTTTCCTCGTCACGCTGCCGGGGTGTAGGTGATTTCCTTGGACCAGCTGGGGTCCTTGCGCAGCAGGCGGCGCGGGATCCGCCCGGTCACCTTGACCAGCGTGTCGGCCAGCAGATGGTAGGGGTGCCCCCGGTCCACCACCCAGTTGCCGTGCATTTTCACGATCTGATACATCGGCAGCCGGCGGGCGAATTCGCTGCGTTCGCCGACCTTGCGATAACGCTCCAGCGCGGTATAGAGCTTCTGCTCGTCCACCCCCATCGCGACTATGTTGTCACGCATCTTGTTCAGCAGCGGCACATAACTCAGCACGCCGATGAGGAAGGTCGGTTTCACCCAGCCGCCGACGAGTTCGATCAGCAATTTACGCATCTCGGCATGCCCGAGCACATCCATCACGGCGAAATCGACGGCCAGATGGCGTGATTCGTCGGCATTGATCCGGCGGAAGGCCTCCTGGCACACCGGATCCTCGATCTCGTCCATGATGAACTTGACCAGCGCGCCGTCGAGCGCGACCTCCAGCATCGGGATCACGGTGCCGAGGAAGGACAGTGACATCTCGTCGGAGTATTTGTCCAGGAAATCGATCACCAGTTTGACATTGATATTCGGCTGCGGGATCTCGTCGCCGTCGAGCATGCCCCAGCGCCGCATCAGGGCGAGTTCGGCATTGGCGTGCCGCTGTTCCTCGGCGTGGAAATAGCGGTAGATCTCGCGCAGGGTCTCGGTCGGCGCCTTCTTCGCCATCGCGGCGAAGCCACGGGCGCCGACGTTCTCGATCCACATCAGATCCGCCATGAACGGTTTGAGTTTGGCGTGCTGCTCCGGCGAGATCGTTTCGGCGCCGGGAGCATCCCAGTCGATATCGGCCAGCGCCCACTGGCGGTCCTTGATCTTGGCGAGCATATCGTCGAAGTCCATGGTGGCCATATCAGACTCCTGTCCTTTCTCCGGTGGTGCGCGGCGCAGGTTCGTCCTGCGGCAGCAGTCGTTCGAGTAGTCCGGCGACGGCGGTGTACTGGCCGGGAAACGCGCGTTTGAGCAGCCAGATGAGTTGCGCGTCGGGCTGGGGGAGTACGTGTAACCGGCCGCGATCGTGCGCGTCGAGGGTGATGCGGGCGACCCGTTCGGGGGAGAAGCCGGTCCAGCGCATGAGGGTGTCGGCCAGCGAACGCGAACCCTGCGTGATGCGGCCGTCGCGGGCCACATTGGTGCGCACGAAGGTCGGGCAGAGCACGGTCACCGCGATATCGGTGCCGCCGAATTCGGCCGCGAGAGTTTCCGAGAGCGCCAGCACCCCCGCTTTGGAGGTGTTGTAGACCGCCATCGAGGGCGCGGCCGCGAATCCGGCGGCGGAGGCCACATTGATGATCCCGCCGCGTCCGGCCGCCCGCAGGCGCGGTGCGAAGATCTCGCAGCCGTGCACGACGCCCCACAGGTTGATACCGAGCGCCCACTCCCAGTCGGCGAAGCCGATCTCGCCGACCCGGTGCCCGCCGATCCCGACGCCGGCATTGTTGATCACCAGCGTGACGGGGCCGTCGAGAACCGAGTCCGCGAAGCGGGCGAGGATCTCCACATCCTCACGCCGCGCGACATCGCAGCGGAAGGCATGCGCGGCGCCGGGATGTTCCCGGTCGATAGCGGCGACGGTCTCCGCGGCGCGGACCTCGTCGATATCGGCGCAGACCACCTGTCCGCCGCGGGCCGCCAACCCCACGGCCAGGGCCCGGCCGATACCGCTACCCGCCCCGGTGACGACCGCGCGGGCGCCGTGGGTACGCCCGGATGCCCCGAAAGGCAGCAGGTCTCGTAATCCCGGCATATCAGCTCACTTTCCTCGGGGTGTTCGCCATGAGCGCCGCGCACAGGAACCCGGCGGCGCGGTCCAGAGCGGCATCGGCCTCGGGTGCCAGGCGGGGGAGCGCTTGGAAGACATGCACCTGCCCGGGCCAGATCTCGAGGGTGCAGTCGCCGCCGGCGGCGCGCACCATCCGGGACAGATGGCGGGCGTCCGCGCTGAGCATTTCCGCACCGCCCGCCTGCACCAGGATCGGCGGCAGCGCGGTACCGGCAGCGACGCTCAACCGCAGGCGGGGAGTGTCGTCGGGATGACCGCTGGTGTACACGCGGGGTAACCGGCGGGCGGCCGCGGCCGAGATCACCGGATCGCGGCGGCGGCGTTCCTGTTCCGCCGCCAGTGTGAAGGTCAGATCTATCAGCGGGGAGAACATGGCGACCGCGGCCGGTTGACCGGCGCCGCGGGCGGCGTTCTCGA
This sequence comes from Nocardia sp. NPDC003345, assembly GCF_053589395.1. Taxonomy (NCBI): domain Bacteria; kingdom Bacillati; phylum Actinomycetota; class Actinomycetes; order Mycobacteriales; family Nocardiaceae; genus Nocardia; species Nocardia sp. NPDC003345. The sequence continues at coordinate 5,276 of NZ_JBSFRU010000008.1, read as the reverse complement.
GCAGGAGATCGAGCGTCAGATGCCCGCCCGCGGAGTCCGCCGCGACGGCGAGGTCGCCGGCGGAATAGCCCTGGTCGAGCAACCAGCGGAAACCGGCCGCGATATCGTCGGCGGCCGCGGGGAACCGGTGCTCGGGGGCCAGACGGTAGTCGACGACGAAGACCGGTAGGCCGGTGCGCCGGGAGAGCCGGGAGGCCAGGCCGCGGTGGGTACGTGCCGAGCACAGCACATAGCCGCTGCCGTGGATGTAGTAGACGGCGCGGGTGCCGAAGCGGACTCCCGGGGCACACACCCATTCGCCGCGGACGCCGGTCTCGCGCACCTGCCGGACCTCGGTGCCCCGCAGTGGCGGGCCGCCCAGTTCCATGATCGTCGCAATGAGAGTCCGGGCGAACCACACACCGGGTCCGTTGAGGGGGACGGCGCAATTGATCGGGCGCAGTCCGTATTCCGCCGCCGTGGCCGCCAGCTGCGAACGCAGTGACGGGGCGTCGGGGACCCCGGGAGGCGAGGTCCTCGTCGACCTTGTCATGCGTTCAGAATCATTCAGCAATGTGCCATTTGTCAATGGCAGATTAATCGGAATGTCGACCGGTGTGTGCCGTGGGTCACATAGCTCAGTCGTTCCAGCCGCTCATGGCGATGATCTCGTCCCAGGTCGGCACCAATTCCGGGTGCCGGAGCCGGACGATCTCCCCGGGCAGCGACCCGGGCAGGGCTTTCTGCGGTTTCGCTACCGCCTGCTCGGCGACCGCGTCCGACAGCGCCCGGATACCGCCGTGTCTGGGATATGCCGCGTGCACGGCGTCGGCGAATCCCGCCGGGAGGGAACCGGCCTCGGGTCCGCCGGCGATATCGAGACCGATCCCGTCCACCGCGATCCAGATCGCGGCGGGTCGCCGCCGCCGGTACACCGGTGAACTGCTGAGACCACTACTGTGGGCGGCGATCGCATCCCAGATCACATCGACCCGCTCGTCGGTCACTCCGCGCGCCTCCAGGAATCGGGCCGCGTAGTCGGCGCCGTCGACCTCGAACCGCTGATCACCGTTTGCCACCTCGGCCAGACCGATATCGTGCAGAGCGCAGATCAGATACATGATCTCCGCGTCGTAGTCCACATCCGCGTGCAGGCCGTGCGCCTCGGCCAGTGCGCGACCGAACAGGAACGAGCGCAGACTGTGATTCCGTAGTGCGCTGTCGAGTTCGGCCTCGATCAGGGCGCCGGCATCCTGAGCCAGTGCTGAGGACGGGAAAGTGAGCGGCATTCGTAACTCCTTGTCGCAGGGGGTCGGGAAAAGTGATCAGCTCGTGCCGGTGAGCGGCCGGAATCGGTCCCGGTAGTCCGAGGGCGCGACCCCGACGCGGCGGTGGAATGCGCGGCGCAGCGATTCGGCCGTCCCGAAACCACACCGCCGGGCGACGGTGTCCACCGGTTCGTCCTCGGCCAGCAGCCGCTGCGCCGCTTCGATCCGGACCACCTCGACGTAGGCGGCGGGCGGCATACCGAGTTCGGCGGTGAAGCGCCGCTGGAAATGGCGCGCGCTCAATCCCGAGCGGGCGGCCAGATCGGCGATACCGTGCCGTGCGCCCGGCCGGGTGTGGATCGCGGTCACCGCGGTGCGGATCGGGTCGGTGGCGGGCTGCGCATGCCAGAGGGCGGCACTGTATTGGGTCTGCCCGCCGGGACGGCGCAGGAACAGCACCAGATAGCGGGCCAGGGTCAGGGCGGCCTGCCGGCCCAGATCCTGCTCCACCAATGCCAGCGCCAGATCCATCCCGGCGGTGACGCCCGCCGAGGACCAGACCCGGCCGTCGCGCAGGAAGATCGGATCGCTGTCCACTGTGACCCGTGGATGCTCACGTGCCAGCCGGTCCGCGTAGGCCCAATGCGTGGTGGCCCGTTTACCGTCCAGGATTCCCGCCGCGGCCAGCAGAAACGCGCCCGTGCACACCGAGGCCACCCGGCGCGCGTGCCCGGCGGCGGCCCGCAGCCAGTTCATCAGATCGGTGTCGCGGCAGGCGATATCGGTACCCGGGCCGCCGGCGACCACCACGGTGTCCACGGTGGCCGGGTCGATATCCGCCACCCCGTATTCCGCGTGGACGGGCAGGCCGCTGTCGGATCGGACCGGTCCGGCCGATGCGGCCATGACCCGGCACCGGTATGCCTGCGAGCCCTGGAAGACCTCGTGCGGGCCGACCAGGTCGAGGGCCTGGAAATCATCGAAGATCACGAATACGACATCGCGCTGCTGCACGGTTCAACCTTCTGCGCTACCCGCGATGGCGTCAACGACGTGTACCCCACAGATCACGCCACGCACCGGGTATCGGGTGGACTCGGCGCGGCGGTGTTCCGGGCCCCCGCGTGGCGATATCGGCGGGGATCGCGGTGTGCGGCACGATGCAGGTATGAATATCGACCTCTCCGGACGACACGCATTGGTCACCGGCTCCAGCCAGGGGATCGGTCTGGCCATCGCCACCGCGCTGGCCCGGGCGGGGGCGTCGGTGATCGTGAACGGGCGTGGCCCGGAGAAGACGGAGGCGGCCCGGGCCGAGATCCTGGAATCCGTCCCCGCGGCGTCGGTGCGGGCGGTCGCCGCGGACCTCTCCTCCGCCGTAGGTGCGGCGTCACTGCGGGAGAAGGTCCCCGAACTCGATATCCTCGTGAACAATCTCGGTATCTTCGAGGCGAAACCGGTCTTCGAGATCGACGACGACGATTGGCGCCGATACTTCGAGGTCAACGTGCTGTCCGCCATCCGGCTCATCCGGATGTATCTGCCGGAGATGATGAGCCAGGGATTCGGCCGGGTCATGAATATCGCCAGCGACTCGGCGGTGGTGACACCGCTCGAGATGGTGCACTACGGAACGACGAAAACCGCGCTGCTCGCCGTCACCCGCGGCTACGCGAAGGCCGCCGCCGGGACCGGTGTCACGGTCAACTCGGTGATGGCGGGCCCGACCCATACGCCCGGAGTCGAGGATTTCGTCCGCGACCTCGTGGGCGAGGACCTGTCGTGGGCGGACGCCCAGCATCGGTTCATGCTGGAGCACCGGCCGCATTCGCTGCTACAGCGCCTGATCGAACCCGAGGAGATCGGCAATATGGTGGTATATCTCGCCTCGGACCGGGCCTCGGCGACCACGGGTGGCGCCGTTCGCGTCGACGGTGGCTATATCGACTCGATCTTGCCCTGAACCCGCGGCCGTCCGGGGTCAGGCGATCTCGAACTCGTCGCTGATCCCCGAGATCGGCGCCAGGCGCCCGTCGTCGGCGAGCCGGTCGGCGTAATGCACGAAACGGTAGCGGCCGGTGTCCGCATCGGACGGGATATCCCAGATGAACGTCGCCACCGAGGTGGCCGGAGCGCGTTTGGCCCAGTGGAAACGCACCGCCCATTCGCCCTCGTTCGCGACGCGTGTCCAGTGCCCGCCGGTCAATCGCTGCACCTCCAGGAAGGTGCCGTTGCGGCGCGGATTGTGTTTGGGATGCGCGGACAGGAATTCGACGGTGACCCGGGCGCCGCGCCCGTAGGTGGCCGCCGGCTGGACCAAGGGCGCGCCGAAGTCGTATCCGGGCAACGCGGTATCCGGGCCGGGCGGGGGCACGAAGTTGGGCTGCAGCTGCGAGAGATCGCGCGGGGCCGGTCCGCGCGGCACCGGCGTGCCCGCGGCGAGCGCGGTGGCCAGCCGGGTGAATTCCTGCTGATACGCGGGCAGCGTATAGCGGCCGAACAATGTCGACGCGCCCTCGTACTGCTGGGCGTCGTATTCCTCGGGGGTGGTGACGTATTCGTGGTACGCGTTCGCATAACCCTGCATCAGCACCTGGTCGAGTCCGACCCCCAGCGCCGCCGCCACCGCTCGCCGGACCCGCAGGCCCGCGACGATGGTGAATTCGCCACCGGCGGCCGCCAGGTACAGCTCGCCGAGGCGCACGACCTGGATGGGCAGCACGCTCGGCACCCAGGGGGCCGGTGGTAGCAGGCCGAACGGGACGGCGATCGCCTTGGGCGCCTGGGCATCGGCCAGCCAGGCCGGCGCCGGCCGGTGCTGGTCGCCGCCCAGGGCGTCGAGGAACGGGTTGCGCACGCCCTCCGGGATGGGGCCGCCGGGCAATCCGGGACCGTCCTCGACACTGCCCGCGAACAGCGAGACCCCCGCGGCCGGAGGTGCGGTGCGGTGCGGTGCGCCGTCCGGGGTGAACCGGCCGTCGACCGTGATATCGGACAGGTCGATATAGCAGAAGACCGAACCCACCGGCCCGCTCATCGGACGGGCCGCCGCCAGTGCCGCCCGGGATGCGTCGTACTGGCGTTCGCCGAGGATCCGGGTGTTGTCGAATTCATTCTCCGTGGGCCCCGACCCCGGCCGCAGATTCAGGTTCGGCGACATATCACCGGCATTGGTCTGGGCGAACGCGGCCACGAAATCCGGTGCCCCGTCCAGGTATCGGACCCCGTGCTCGGTGTGCTCGCAGGTGAAGGCCGCATAGCCCTTGTTGTCGGAGCTGATCAGCCGGTTCCGGTTCGTCATCGAGGTGTTGTGGGTGGCGAACCAGGTGATCTCCCCGGCCTGCCGGCCGTCCTTGATGATCGACACCGTGGTGACCGCCGGGTCGATCGCGTCCGGGAAGTACGCGGTATCCGCAGCGGGATTGCGATCGAAGGCGATCCGGGAGCGGTTGACGCTCGCGTCGTGCAATTCGGCCCGGCCCAGCGCCAGCGTGCCGGGCCCGAGGTCGGCGTCCGCCGCGACGATCGCCTCGACCAGACCGTTCACCTCGGCATCGTAGACCTGCTGCTGGAAGCCGAGAATCGACAGATTGTAGGCGTAGTCGTGGGCGGCGCCGCCGCAGACGGCATGCGAATGTGTCGAGGTGAGCAGGACATTGCGTTCGGTGTAGCGGTCACCGAAGCGGCGGGCCAGTTCGGTGAGAACCCCGCGGTGCACCGATTGGAAGATCATCGCGTTCTCCGCCACGGCGAAAACGATCCGTTCGGCGCCCGCGACGAACACGAATGCCCGGGCCCGGGGGCGCAGGTGGATACCGGCGGTGGTCTGCTCCTGCTGCGAGTAGCCCATCATGCCGCATTCGGCGGCCGGTCCGGTGATATCGGAGATTCCCACACCGACCAGGTAATCGCCCGCCTCGGCCCGTGCCACGGCGCCGAGCCGCTCGCCGAGCGCGGGTGTGGTGGTGGCGAGCGCGCCCAGGGCCAGCGTTGCGGCCGCGGTGCCGGCCAGCATCGTCCGGCGGGGTA